>JACZKN010000409.1 GCA_014859985.1 Candidatus Krumholzibacteriia bacterium
GTCGAGCGCTGCGCCCCGGTGCGCGCGGCCCGGCAGCGCCTGGCCTGGTCCTGGTGGCTTACCGAATGGGGGGTGGACGTACGCCTGGCGGCGGACGGGGGCGGCGAGGAGGAACTCGCCGCGGCGGCCGCCGACCTGGACGGGATCCTCGCCCCGGTCACCTACAGCCGTGCGCCCATCTCCCTGCCGGAGGCGTTGCAGGCCCTGCTGACGGTCCGCGGCGCGACCCTGGCGGTGGCCGAGTCCTGCACCGCGGGGCTGGTCGGCGGGGCGCTGACCGAGGCGCCGGGCTCGTCGGCCTTCTTCCGGGGCGGGGTGATCGCCTACGCCGACGCCGTGAAGCGGGAACTGCTGGGCGTGCCCGCGGAACTCCTGGACGCCCACGGCGCCGTGAGCGGACCCGTGGCCGAGGCCATGGCCGCGGGGGCGCGCGCCCGGCTGGGCAGCGACTACGCGGTGGCCGTCACCGGCATCGCGGGGCCCGACGGCGGCTCGGCGGAAAAGCCCGTGGGCACCACCTGGATCGCCGTGGCCACCCCTGCGGCGGTCTTCGCCCGGCGCTACCGTTTCACCGCCGACCGCGCACGCAACCGCCGGCTCACGGTCGCGGCCGCCGTCGACGGCGTGCGCCGCGTGCTGGAGGCGGGCGACGCCGCGGCGCCCTGGCGCGACGACGACACCTGGAGCCGGCCGTGAGGGTCTTCCTGGCCGTCGCCCCGGGGGAGCCCTTCCGCACGGCCCTGTCCTCGCGCCTTGACGCGGCCCGGCGTGCGGTGCCTGCGGCCTGGACCCGTCCGGACAGCTGGCACCTGACGCTGCAGTTCCTGGGCGAGTGGCCGCAGGAGCGGTTGGCGGGCCTGCAGGGCGCCCTGGACGACGCCGACCCGGGTCCGCCCTTCAGCCTGCGCCCCGGCGGGCTGGGGGCCTTCCCGGACCTGCGGCGCCCGCGGGTCCTGTTCCTGCACCTGCAGGACGACGGGCAGGCGGCCGCCCTGGCGGGCCGGCTGCGGGCCGCGGTGGACGCGGCGTGGTCCGACGGGCCCCAGGACCGCAAGGCATTCCGGCCGCACCTGACCCTGGCGCGGGTGCGGACACCTCTCGGGCACGAAGAGCTCAGAACGCTGTCCGGCATCGACTTGTGTAGACTACCGGAGATTCCGGTGGAAGGGTTCACCCTGGTCGCCTCGGCGTTGGGCCCGGGGGGTTCCCGGTACCGCGATCTCGCCTTCTGGAGTATGCGAAAAAAAGGCGAACAATAGGGTTGCAACCCACCGGGGCGCCGTGCTATGTTGCCGGCGCACGGGATCGAGGGAGATCGCCCCAGGGGCCCAGCGGAACGGCCGACGCCCGTCACCAGTCCGCGCGGAACATTCAGGACCAGATCTCCCCAGGAGATCGACCGGAGACCATCCGGAGCCTCCGGCACAGCCGGAAACGGGAAAGGACACCCCATGGCGTTGAACAAAGGTGACGACCGGGCCAAGGCCCTGGAACTGACGCGAGCCCAGATCGAGAAGCAGTTCGGCAAGGGCAGCATCATGCTGCTGGGTGAGAACAGGATCTACGACAACCTGGAGGCCGTCTCCACCGGCAGCCTGGCCCTGGACATCGCCCTGGGCATCGGCGGCCTGCCCCGCGGGCGCGTGACGGAGATCTACGGCCCCGAGGGCAGCGGCAAGACCACCGTCTGCCTCTCGGCCATCGCCAACTGCCAGAAGACCGGCGGCACGGCGGCCTTCGTGGACGCCGAGCACGCGCTGGACCCCACCTACGCCCGCAAGCTGGGCGTGGACATCGACAACCTGCTGGTCAGCCAGCCCGACACGGGCGAGCAGGCCCTGGAGATCACCGAGATGCTGGTGCGCTCGGGCGCCGTCGACATCATCGTCATCGACTCGGTGGCGGCCCTGGTGCCGCGGGCCGAGATCGAGGGCGAGATGGGCGACGCCCACGTGGGCCTGCAGGCGCGGCTGATGAGCCAGGCCCTGCGCAAGCTCACCGGCACCATCTCCAAGACCAACACGCTGGTCATGTTCACCAACCAGATCCGCATGAAGATCGGCGTGATGTTCGGCAACCCCGAGACCACCACCGGCGGCAACGCCCTGAAGTTCTACAGCTCCGTGCGCCTGGACATCCGGCGCATCGGCGCCATCACCCAGGGCGAGGAGGTCCTCGGCAACCAGGTGCGCGTCAAGGTGGTCAAGAACAAGGTGGCGCCCCCGTTCAAGAAGGCCGAGTTCGACATCCTCTACGGCGAGGGCATCAGCAAGGAAGGCGACCTGATCGACCTGGGCGTGACGGCGAACGTCATCCAGAAATCGGGGGCCTGGTACAGCTTCGGCGAGGAGCGGCTGGGCCAGGGGCGCGAGAACGTGCGCATCTTCCTGAAGGAGAACGTCGACCTCTACAACACGATCAAGGCCCTGGTGTTCCAGCACTACGGCATCGGCAAGCCGGCGCCCGCGGCCGAGGCGCCGGACAAGCCCGCCGCGAAGGCGGCCGAAGCGACGGGCAAGCCCGCGGCGAAGGCGGCCGAGGCCCAGGCCGGCGGCAAGGCGGCGGCCAAGGTGCAGGACAAGGCCGCGGACAAGACCGCGGACCGGACCGCCTGAGCGGCGGCGCCCGAGGAACGGTGTGAACGATTCCAGCCCGCACCCCGGGAACCGGGAGCAGCCGGCCGCAAGCCGGCTGCTTCTGGCTGTGCGCCGGGACGCGGACGCCGTCGTGCTGGTCCTCGATGGCGGCGAGGACCTCGAGCTGGCCCCGGAGGCGGTGCCGGCCGGCCTGGAGCCGGGGCTGGTGCTGCAGGGGGAAACCCTGGCGGAGCTGCGCCGGGCCGCCGAGCGCAAGCGGGCGGCCCGGCGCATCTTCGCGGTGCTGGACCGGCGGCTGGTACCGGTCGTGCGGCTGCGCCGCCGCCTGGCCGAGGACGGCTGCGACCCTGCGGCCGTGGACGAGGTCCTGGCCCTGATGGCGGCGCGGGGCCTATATTCGGACCGCACCTACGCCGACGCCTGGTGCCGCCAGTGCCTGGGAGGCAAGGCCGTCGGCCGGCAGTACCTGGAGGCGCGGCTCCGGGAGAAGGGCGTGCCGCCGGTGGTGGCCCGCGAGGCGGCGGCCGACGCGCTGGATCCGGCGACGGAGGCTGCGCTCGCGGCCAGGGCCGCGGTGGCCCGTTGGCGCAAGGTGCGGGGGGC
>JACZKN010000410.1 GCA_014859985.1 Candidatus Krumholzibacteriia bacterium
GTGCCCACCTCGCCGGCGGCGCCCGTCGGCGCCGCCGGCGAGGTGGGCACGCCCGCCGCCGATTTCTCCCTGCAGGATCTGCAGGGCAACACCCATACCCTGGCCGAGCACCGGGGCAAGGCCGTGCTGCTTTGCATCGTCGGCTACGGCTGAAGCACCTGCATCGCCGACGGCCCCGGTACGGAGGCCATCCACCAGGACTACGCCGGACAGCCTTTCCAGGCCTACGCGATCGACGTGTGGGACGGAAGCCCGGCCCAGGCCGCCATCTTCCCGGCCAATGCGGGCATCACCTTTCCCCTGCTGATGCGGGGCGCCCAGGGTGGCATCCTGGCCAACTACGCCACCACCTACCACTACTACTTCGTCATCGACGGGGACGGGATCATCGCCTGGCGCGGCACCTGGAACGACGCGGCCGTCCGCGCGGCCATCGACCAGGCCCTCGTGCCGCTGCCGGCGGCGGACGGAACCTGGAGCGGGCTGAAGGCGTACTACAGGTAGGCATTGCCGGTGGGGGCTCCCCCCTTGCTCCCCATCCGGCACGAAGGCCCCGGCGCAAGCCGGGGCCTTTCCGTGCCCATGGTCCGGCGGGTCACCGGTACAGGGCCTTGAGCGCCCCCCACCGCGACGCCTCGGTCGGCGTCGTCCCGGGCACGGTGATGGTCACCGGCATGTCCATGAAGACGGGGTGGCCGCCCTCGCAGTCCTCGACCAGGGCGTAGGGGCCGGCCGCCCAGATGTAATCCCCCGGACCGGGGGCGTCCAGGCGCACGGTCAGCGCCGCGAGCATGATCCCCTCCTGGTCCAGGCACGCCGCCGCCGACGAAACCATGCCCGACAGGGGGCTCGCGCCGACGTGCTCGAGGGCCGGGTTCAGTTCCACCGAGATCACATCCATCCAGGCCCCGCAGCAGGCCTGGTGCACGACCCAGGGGATCAGCGAGAGCTGCTGCTGCAGCGGCTGGTCCGGCTCGTGGGCGAACACGCAGGCGTAGAGGGTGAACTCCTCGCCCACCTCGGCCGTCAGGGCGTCCACGTAGCGGTCGGGTGCGGCGCTCAGGCCGATGCGGGGGAAATCCCACTGGGCGGCCGCCGGGACCGCGGCCAAGGCCAGGGCCAGGACGGCGGCCCCGGTCGCCGCGCAGCGGCGCGCAGGAGCAGTGGCGGTGCGGTGGTTCATGATGCGGTGGTCCCTTGTCCCGGCCCCCCGGGGGGCCTTGGCGCCTGAAGCGGCGGATCCAGGATCTTTCCCCTCGATTATAGGCAGGACGGGCCGTCGGCCGCAAGGCCCACCGGCGTGTCCGGGGGATCGGGCGGGTCATATCCGGCGGGTTCTAGCCCAGCAACTCCTCCACCCGCTTCCAGTCGGCGTCGGTGGTGATCTTCCAGTTGCGCGGGTCCCCCGGCACGATCACCGGCGGGTAGCCCCGGGCGGCCATCAGGCTGCCGTCGTCGGTGAAGCGGCCGCCGGTCTGGCGGGCCCAGCGGTGGGCGTCGCGGAAGATGTCCCAGCGGAAGACCTGCGGCGTCTGCACCGCCATCAGGCAGGTGCGGTCCAGGTAGGTGGCCTGCCCATCGGTCTCCTGGCGGATGATGGTGTCGGCCACCGGCACCGCCGGCACCGACGAACCGCTGACCAGGGTGGCCACGCACAGGCTGTCCAGCAGCGCGTCCGAGGCGAAGGGACGGGCCCCGTCGTGCACGGCGATCAGGCCGTCGTCGGCGGGCGCGTGGTCGCTGCCGGCCAGGGCCTCGACCGCGTTGCCCGTCGAGGCGGTGCGCGTGGGCCCGGCCGGAGCCATGAGCCAGGGCAGGCCCAGGGGCTCGAGCAGGGGCGTGAGCGCCGCCGAGGCCTCGCCGCGCCAGGCGTCGGGCACCGCCACGGTCACGGTCACCGCCTGGGGCCGCACGTTCAGGAAGTTCTGCAGGGCGCAGGTAAAGAGCATGCCGCGGCGCGTGGTGCGGAACTGCTTGGGCGCCAGCTCGTCCTTGTCCGCGCGCAGGCCCTTGCCGCCGGCCAGCAGGATCAGGTGCAGGCGGGGTTTCTCAACGGCCATGGTGCTCCTCCTTCGTCCGCGGCTTGCCCGCCGCGGGCAGCAGGGCCAGGGCGACCGCCGCCTCCACGCTCGCGGCGGTCTCCAGGTGCAGTCCCTTGGGGCGCCGGCCGCCCCCCTTGGCCTGGGGATCGGCCAGGACGGCCCGCTTGAAGCCGTGGCGGGTCGCCTCGCGCAGCCGCGTCTCCAGGTCCGCGACCAGGCGCACCTCGCCGGTCAGTCCCACCTCGCCCAGCACCAGGGTGTCCACGGGGATGGGCTTTTCGCGCAGGGACGAGGCCAAGGCGGCCAGGATCGCCAGGTCGGCGCCGGGGTCGTCGATGCGCCCGCCACCGGCCACCTTGACGAAGATATCACATCCGGCCAGGTCCATCCCCACCCGCTTTTCGAGGATCGCCGCCAGCAGGGCCACCCGCTTGCTGTCCACCCCCTGCACCACCCGCTGGGGCGTGCCGTAGCGGGAGGTGGCGACCAGGGCCTGCACCTCCACCAGGAAGGTGCGCGAGCCGTTCTTCACCGCCGTGACCGCCGAGCCGGGCTCGACGCCGCGCCGGCCCGACAGGAACAGCACGCCCGCCTCGTCGACGGGCACCAGGCCCTCGGCCCGCATCTCCAGGACCGCCAGCTCGCCGGTGGTGCCGAAGCGGTTCTTCACCGCGCGCACCATGCGGATGGCGCCGCCGCCCGAACCCTCGAAGTAGAGCACCGTGTCCACCATGTGCTCCAGCAGCTTGGGGCCGGCCAGGTCGCCGGTCTTGGTGACGTGCCCCACCAGGAAGACGGGGCAACCGCTTCGCCGGGCGAAGTCCGCCAGCACGCCGCCGCAGTAGCGGATCTGGGTGGGGCTGCCGGGGAAGGCGTCCACGTGTTCGCTGTGCAGGGTCTGGATGGAGTCGGCGATGATCACCGCCGGCCCGGCGTCCGGCCCCGCGGCCGCGCGCTCCTCCTGCATGGTCTCGATCAGGTGTTCGAGGTGGACCTCGGGCAGGATGTGGAAGCCGTCCTCGTCGGCCGGGTCAAAGCCCAGGCGCTCGGCCCGCATGCGGATCTGGGCGGGGGATTCCTCGCCCGCCACGTAGAGCACGGGAATGCCCTGGCGCACCCACCACAGGGCCAGGCCCGTCAGCAGGGTGGACTTGCCCACCCCCGGCTCGCCGCCCAGCAGCACCACCGACCCTTCCACCAGGCCGCCGCCCAGAACCCGGGCCACCTCGGCCGGCTCCACGGGCAGGCGCCGATTCCCGGCGGACGACACCCGGGACAGGGGCACCGGCTTGCGCCGCGCCCCGGCCGGTCCCTCGCC
>JACZKN010000049.1 GCA_014859985.1 Candidatus Krumholzibacteriia bacterium
CGCCCGCCACGCCGCCCGCGCCGGCGCCGGCCCCCGCGGCCCGGGATACCGAGATCGCCGACACCGAAAGGTGCGACAGGTAGGTGACCGGGGGATCCATGCGGCCGGGGCAGGCCCCGTGCAGGGGCACCGCGCCCAGCAGGGTGCGCACCCGTTCGAAGCCCAGGCCGCGGATCACCGGTTCGGTGCCGCTGGTGGCGCGGCGCACCATGGCCAGGCCCGGCAGCCACTCGAGGGCCTCGCCCAGGTTGCCGTCACCGTGCTCGGCGAGCCAGCCCGCGGGCACGGCGCCGCCGCTCCAGGTGCCGGGCGACGCCGTGACCGTCAGGTCCGGCACGATGGTGCGGACGGTGTCGGGTGCGGTGGTGGCGGCGGCCCCGCTCAGGGCGAGGCTGAGGGCGAGGCAGGCAGGCAGGATTCCCATGACGGCAGGCATAGCGTCCTCCGCAATCCGTCCAGCGGCTTTCCGGGCAACGACTCCCGTCGCATGATAGCGGCCCTCCCTGCCGTCTCAACCCACTGTATTGGTGTGGATTAGTTGCGCGCCGGCCCGCCGCCCATGCTCCGCAGCAGCCACAGGTTGGCTGCCAGCCGGCCCACCAGGTAGGCCGTGGCCGCCGCCGTGGCGCCCACCCAGTCCCAGCCGCCGACGGTCACCAGCAGCACCACCGCGATGCCCGTGACCTCGACCACCGACGCCCAGGTGATGGGCCCGGTCGTCCGCCGCGCTACCAGCAGCGAGCGCTGCAAGGACAGCAGCACGCTCAACGCCGGCATGACCACGATGATGCGCAGGGGCAGGTGGGCGACGGCCGCCAGCTCGGGCGACAGCCCCGACACCCGCACCAGCCACACATCCACCAGGGGCGTCAGGGCGATGGCCGCCAGCCCCGCCGTGGCCAGCACCCCCAGCAGCGCGGCGAACTGCTTTACCCGCGCCAGGTTGTCCCAGGAGCGGCCCAGCAGCGCGATGGCCACCTCCTGGTAGCTGAGCCCCGGCGTGCGGAAGACGAACACCAGCGCGTTGATCACCGGCAGCACCGCCAGCGACTCGACCGGGCTGCGCGCCTTGACCATGAAGAACGTCACCAGCGGCTGCACCGCCAGGGCGATGGTGGAGGTCAGGGCCAGGGGACGATAGAAGCGGTGGATGTCGCCCCAGGTGGGCGGCGCGGCGCCGGGCGTGCGCAGGAGTTCGCGCACGGTGCCGGCGGCCATCAACCGGCTGGCCAACGCTTCGGCCAGGACGCCGGCCGACAGGGCGCAGGCGCCGACCGCCGCACCCGGCAGCTCGCCCGTGGCACGGGCCGTGATGGTGGTCCCGACCATCGCGGCCAGCCGCACCACCGTGCCCCAGGCCACCCGCCGGGTCAGCCCCGCGCGGATCAGCAGCCCCTGGCAGAAGCGCCGGTAGCCGATGGCCGCCGGCCAGGGCAAGAGCAGCAGCAACGAGCGGTGGGCCAGGTCGGCCACCGTGGGGTCCAGGCCGATCAGCCGGCGGGCCACCAGGTCCCAGACCGGCGGCAGCAGCAGCACCACCATCGCCGCGGTGATGCCGCCGTTGAGCCACCAGAGGAACGCCCGCAGGCGGCGGTAGCTCTCGGCGCCGTCGACCAGGGCGGTCGCGGCGCTCATCATCATGATCACCGGCGCCTCAACGATGATCGCCAGGGCGAAGGCCACGCCGTAGGCCGCCAGGTTGAACGTGGGCTCGGGCAGGCGGGCGATGACCGCGGCCAGGAAGGGGCCCTCCACGGCCATCATCAGCCAGGTGGCCTGCAAGGGCAGCCAGAAGCGCACCAGGCGCGGCAGGGAGATCGGCGTGGTCATGGCGGCGAAGGTAACGCCGGTCCGGACCGCCGCCAAGGCGGGGCGAACATCCGGCACGGCCGGCGGGTAAACGGGGCTGCAACCGACACGACCCGGCTGCGTATGGTCGAGCCGTGACTAGGGGGGCAGGCCCCGCACCGCACCCCGGGGGCCATCGCGAAAGGAAGACCGGATGGAAACGAGAATGAGGAAGGCCGGGCTCGCCCTGTCCGTGCTGCTGATTCTGCCGGGCACGGGTGCCTTGGCCGGCGAGGTCGTCAAGGACGGCGTGCTGCACATCGAGAACGGCGCCGAACCCGCCAAGGGGCGGCGCACCGTGCAGCTGCAGGAGCAGTGGCGGGTGGGCGGCGAGGATGGGGAGGATTTCTTCGGGCTGATCAGCCAGCTGGTCGTCGGCGACGACGGCACGATCTACCTGCTGGACACGCGCCTGTCCGAGGTGGCGGTGTACTCGCCCGCGGGCGAGCGCCTGGGCACCCTCAGCCGCGAGGGCGAGGGGCCCGGCGAGTCGCGCATGCCGGCCAACCTGCTGTTCCTGCCCGACGGCTCGCTGGGGCTGCTGCAGATCTTCCCGGGGCGCATCGTCAAGGTGGGCCTGGACGGCTCGCCCCAGGGCGTCGTGGATTTCGGCGACAGGACCGAGGGCGGGTTCCTGCAGCTCTTCGACTGCGCCACCCAGGGCGACCGCCTGGTGGTCTCCGGCGAGCAGATCCGCCAGAACCCGCCGACGGGCCAGATCCGCACCAGCTTCGCCGCGGCCTACGGCCTCGACGGCAAGGAGCTGGTCAAGTACGAGGCGCACCAGCGCGAACTGGACTTCACCCAGTTCAACTGGGTCGAGGACGAGCTCCAGCAGATCGATTTCCGCAAGTCGGCCGTGGGGCGGGACGGCCGGGTCTACCTCGCCGGCAGCCGCAACGCCTACCGCATCGCGGTGTACAAGCCCGACGGCACGCCCGACCGGGTGATCACGCGGCCGTACCAGCACCGCGAACGCGAGGCCAAGGAGATCGAGCGCCTCGAGACGACCCTCAAGACCCAGCTGGCCCAGCTGCCGGGCGCCAAGTGGTCCATCTCGAAGACCGAGCCCGACATCGGCGCCCTGCGCATCGGGCCGGACGGCAACCTGTGGGTCGAGACCAGCCGCGGCGGCGTCGACCAGCCCGCGGGCGTCTTCTACACCTGGGACGTGTTCGACCCGGACGGGCACTTCGTCGAGCAGGTCTCGGCCGCCTGCCCCGGCGACGGCAGGAAGGACATGATGATCTGGACCGGTGACGGGGCCATCCAGGTGACCGGTTTCATGGACGCCGTGCAGTCGCTGCAGTCCGGCGGCGCCGGGGCGGCCGAGGACGACGCCGAGGCCGCGCCCATGGAGGTCATCTGCTACCGGATATCCGGCAAGTAGATGGGCGCGAAGAAGCACGACGATCGTGGCCTGGTCTGGTCCAGCGAGGGCGGCACCCTGTGCCCCGGCTGTGGACGTCCGCTCGCCGCCTGCACCTGCCGGCGCCCCGCCGCCGCGCCCCCGGGGGACGGCGTCGTGCGCATCTTCCATGAGACCAAGGGACGCAAGGGCAAGACCGTGACCGTGGTGCGGGGCCTGGACCCGGACCCGGCGGCCCTGGACGAACTGGCGCGGGAGCTCAAGCGCGCCTGCGGCACCGGGGGCAGCGTCAAGGACGGGGCGGTGGAGATCCAGGGGGACCAGCGGGAGAAGGTGGCCCAGCTGCTGCGCGGGCGCGGCCTGACGGTCAAGCTGGCCGGGGGCTGACGGACCGATCTTACTTCGACCAGGGAGACACCGCGATGCAGCGCTGCGGCTGGGCCCGGGGCCCCTCGCCCCACTACGAGGCCTACCACGACCGGGAGTGGGGCGTGCCCGTGCACGACGACCGCCTGCTCTTCGAGTTCCTGATCCTCGAAGGGGCCCAGGCCGGGCTGAGCTGGGCCACGATCCTCAACAAGCGCGCGCGCTACCGCGAGGTCTACGACGGCTTCGACCCGGCCAAGGTGGCGCGGTACGACGCGAGGAAGGTCGCCGCGCTGCTGGCGGACCCGGGCATCGTGCGCAACCGGCTGAAGGTGGCGGCCTCCATCGCCAACGCGCAGGCATTCCTGGCGGTGCAGCGCGAGTTCGGCAGCTTCGACGCCTACGTCTGGGGCTTCGTCGGCGGCCGGCCGCGGCAGAACCACCGGCGGCGCCTGGCCGACGTCCCGGCCCGCACGCCCGAGTCCGACGCCCTGAGCCGGGACCTGAAGCGCCGCGGCTTCAAGTTCGTCGGCAGCACCATCTGCTACGCCTTCATGCAGGCCGTCGGCCTGGTCAACGACCACGAGGTCGGCTGTTTCCGGCACGACGAGATCAAGGCCCTCGGCTGATTGCGATTATCACGATCGGAATTATGCTGTGGCGCGTGATCGTCGTTGCGCGGCGAGAGCCGCCCGGACCCGCACGAAAAGAGGAACGCCATGGCCCACACGCTTCCCGAGCTGCCGTACGCGAAGAACGCGCTGGAGCCCCACATCTCCGCCGAGACCCTGGAATTCCACCACGACAAGCACCACGCGGCGTACGTCAACAACCTGAACAAGCTGATCCCCGGGACCGAGTTCGAGAACATGAGTCTCGAGGAGATCGTCAAGCATGCCCCGGCCGGCGGCATCTTCAACAACGCGGCCCAGGTCTGGAACCACACCTTCTACTTCAACGGCCTCGGCCCCAAGGGCGGTGGCGCCCCCACCGGCGACCTGGCCAAGGCCATCGACAAGGCCTTCGGCAGCTTCGCCGTGTTCAAGGAGAAGTTCAGCAACGCGGCCGCCACCAACTTCGGCTCGGGCTGGACCTGGCTGGTGAAGAACAAGTCCGGCGGGCTGGAGATCCTCAACACCCACGACGCCGACAGCGCCATCAAGACGGCCGTGCCGATCCTGACCATCGACGTCTGGGAGCACGCCTACTACATCGACAAGCGCAACGCGCGGCCGGCCTACATCGACAGCTGGTGGCACGTCGTGAACTGGGATTTCGCGGCGAAGAACTTCGGTGGCTGATCCGGCCACGCCGGTGCCCTGCCGGGACGACGCACGGCGGCCCCGTCCGGGGCCGCCGCCGTTTCTGGCGGTCGGCCTCAGCGCAGCCGGATGTCGTCGATCTGGAGGCTCAGGGTGTCCTGCGGCCCGGGCAGGAAGACCGCCAGCGCCAGGACGTCCGCCAGTTCGAAGGGTCGGTCGGTCCAGCGGGTCGTGCGCCCGACCAGCGGCAGCGTGAAGGTGGTCCACGCGCGGGTGGCGTGGAAGGCCGCGTCCAGCCAGTCGTCGTCGCGCAGGCCCCGGAAGTCGTCCAGCCGCACCCCGAAGCGCACGCTGTCGCGGTCGGCGGCGGTGTGGCGGACGGACAGTTCCAGCGCCGTGTAGCCGGTCCAGTCGTAGGGGAAGCGGCGCATGTTGGCGCCGGGCCAGCTCTGGCCCGGGAAGCCGGTGATGCGCAGCCCCCGCTCTCCCGAGCGGGCGGCCGAGGGCACGACGGCGATCCTGGCGTCGTGGTTGTCGCCCCACAGGTACCGGGCGTGCGCCGACTCGAAGTCCTCGAGCACGGGGAACCGGGCTTTGGCGTCGGCGGCGGCCTGCAGGCGGGGAGGCAGTTCGCGCAACTGCACCAGCGCCGTGACCACCAGCGCTCCCAGCAGCACCAGGCCCGCCGGGCGCCGGTAGGCGCGCCACCAGACCCAGCCCGTGGCCATGCCCACGCCCATCAGGTCCAGCATCCAGTCGTGCCACAGGGCGCTGCGTCCCACCAGCTCCTGCACAAGTTCGATGGCGCCGCCCAGCAGCGCCGCGGCCACGGCAGCCGGCAGCAGGTGCCCGCGCAGGGGACCCTTCCAGTAGAGCAGCAGCGTGATCGCCGCCGGCACCACGATGTGCAGGCGGTCGCCGAGGGTGGCGATCAGCAGGTTGTGTTGCAGCACCGCCGGGATGGGCAGGAAGAACGGCACGACCAGGACGGCCATCAGCACGGCCCAGGTCTGCCAGCGGGCCAGCAGCCGCGGCGGCGGCCAGGCGGGGTCGCGGGGCACGATCCGCATCAGGTCCTCGGCTTCCAGGTGACCTGCTTCTTCCCCTGCAGGAACTGCCAGAAGGCGACGGCGCTGGCGGCGTTCACCACGCACAGGTAGTAGGCGAGGCCCGCGACGCGGGGGGCCGGGCCCCCGCGGGTGCCGGCGGTCCGGCCCCAGGCGGCCAGGGCGTAGAACAGGAGCTGGCCCGTCATCAGCAGGGCCCAGAAGGGGGCGTTGGTGCGGGCGGCCAGGGCCCAGTTGGCCAGGAAGGCGCCCCCCATGAACAGGAAGGCCAGGTAGCGCAGCACCTTGTGGGACCACAGCTGCCAGGCGAAGAGGCCGAAGCGGAAGGGGTCCAGCAGGGCGGCCTTGTCCTTCAGGGCGTGGAAGGCGCGCAGGCCCACGCGCACGCGCATGCGGAACTCGTCGCCGGCCGCGGCCAGGGCGTCCTCGTAGAGCAGGGCGCGGGGCTCGTAGACCACGCGGTAGCCGCGCTCGCGCACGGCCAGGGGCTCGACGAAATCCGGCAGCTGGTCCGCACGCATGGGCATCCACAGCTCGCGGCGCAGGGCGTCGACCCCCCCGTCGACGCCGACGATGGAGCCGAGCCGGGTCTCCCAGGCCCGCAGCCGGTTCTCGTAGGCCATGTAGGTGGAGCAGCCTTCGCCGGTCAGCGACCCGTCGGGCGCCTTGTAGACCATGCGCCCGGTGACGTAGCCCACTTCGGGGTCGGCCAGGGGAGCCACCAGGTTGGCGATGGTGTCGGGGCGGTAGAGGCTGTTGGCGTCGGCGAAGACCACGACCTCGCTCCCGACCCCGGGCATGGCCAGGTTCAGGGCGCTGGTCTTGCCGGCGCGGGGCTCCTGGCGGATCAGGGTGACCCGCGGGTCGCCGAGGCCGCGGACGATCGCGTCGGTGCCGTCGTCCGAGCCGTCGCTGACCACGACCACGCGCAGGCGGTCGTCGGGATAATCGCTCGCCAGCATGTTGCGGACCGTGGCCTCGATGCAGGGAGCCTCGTTGTAGGCGGCGATCACCACGGTGACGGTAGGCTGGAACTCCCCGGGCACGGCGGCGCGCACGCCGCGCCCCCGCGCGCCGCCCAGCAGGCGGGCCAGCAGCGGGTAGCCCACGTAGACGTAGACCAGGAGGGCGATGCACACCCAGAAGATGGCAATCAGTACGGTCACGGCGCGGGTTCCGTCCGTTGGGGGTCAGGCGGCCGTCTGTCGACGGTACAGTATGCCACCGGACGGCACGGTCGCAACGTCGGACCTGGAGCAGTCGGTCAGTCGTAGGCCAGCCGGGTCTGGCGATCGGCCAGCAGTGGCGCCAGTTCCGCCCTGACCGCGGGATCGTCCCAGGTCCGCAGTTCGGCGTGGGTCAGGTAGTAGTTTTCCGGCACGGGGTGCGTGCCCACCACGACCTCGAGGCCGTACTTCACGGGGATGAACTCCCGGAAGCGGTCCAGGTGCGGGCAGGGCGGGTAGCCCACGACCAGGCCCGTCGCCAGGTGGACCACCTCGGCGCCGTTCCTGCGCATCTCCTCGGGGGCGTACTCGATGTTGCCGCCGGGGCAGCCGCCGCAGGTGGTGTAGCCCACGAGCTCGACCTCCTGGCCGGCGTAGCGGGCGAAGGCGCCTTCGCGGTCCCGCAACGAGCGCAGGCACTTGCCGCCGGCGCAGGTGTGGTAGCGGTCGCAGATGATGATGCCGATCCTCTTCATGCCTCTTCCTCCTGTCGGGCCAGCACGGGATGCGGGATGAACTTGCCGCGGGCGGTGGCCTTGGTGCGGCCGCCCTGGACGACCTCGGCCGCGGTCTCGTGCAGGCGGGACCGCGAGCGCACGACGCGGCCCTCGACGGTGGCCGGCTCGCCTACCAGCAGCGGCTCGAGGAAGCGAACGGTCAGTTCCGCGGTGAGGGCGACCTGCCCGGCGGCGAACAGGGCGTTGGTCATGGCGCCGTCCAGCAGGCTGGAGACGATGCCGCCGTGGACGTAGCCGGGGTAGCCGGTGTAGGCGGCCGTGCAGGGGAACTCCGCGCGGACGCCGCCCGCGGCCAGGCGCACGAACGCGAGCTGCAGCCCGCCGGCGCGGTCGCGGCCGCAGACGATGCAGTCGGGATGGACGCTCGCGCGCAGGCGTTCGTCGGGATCGGGCCTGGACATGGGGCGCCCCTTTCGTCGGCCGCACGGCATCCGTCGCCCTCGGCCAACCTAGCACTTCGGGGCAGCCCGACCAAGGGGCAGTTGCGGAGGCGGCAGGGGCGGGCTAGGGTTTGCGGCGTCCCGGCCCGGCGGCGCGTGTCCCGCGGGAGGTTGTCCGTGGTCCTGTTGCAGCTGTTCGCTGGCCTTGTCCTGCTGATCGTCGGCGCCGAGCTGCTGGTCAGGGGCGCGGCCCGCCTGGCCGCCGCCGCCGGCATCTCGCCATTGGTGGTGGGCCTGACGGTGGTGGCCTTCGGCACCAGCTCGCCCGAGCTGGCGGTCAGCGTCAAGGCGGCCCTGGCCGGGCAGGCGGGCCTGGCGGTCGGGAACGTCGTGGGCAGCAACATCTTCAACGTGCTCCTGATCCTGGGCGTGTCGGCGCTGGCGGCGCCGCTGCTGGTCTCGCGGCAGCTGCTGCGGCTGGACGTGCCCTTGATGATCGGCGTCTCGGGGCTGGTGTGGCTGCTGGCGGTGGACGGTCGGGTGGGGCCCCTGGAGGGCGGCGCGCTGTTCGCGATCCTGGTCGCCTACCTGGTCTTCCTGGTGGTCCAGAGCCGCCACGAGACCCGGGCGGTGCAGCAGGAGTACGCGCAGGGTCTGCCGCCGCCCAGCCGGCGCCTGCCGGTGGACCTGGTGCTGGTGGTCGGCGGCCTCGCCCTGCTGGTGCTCGGTTCGGACTGGCTGGTGGACGGGGCCGCGGCCGTCGCGCGACGCCTGGGCGTCAGCGACCTGGTGATCGGCCTGACCATCATCGCGGCCGGCACCTCCATGCCCGAGGCCGTGACCTCGGTGGTGGCGAGCCTGCGGGGGCAGCGGGACATCGCCGTTGGCAACGTGGTCGGCAGCAACATCTTCAACCTGTTGGCGGTCCTCGGCGTGAGCAGCCTGGTGGCGCCCGGTGGCCTGGAGGTCACGGCCGCAGCCCTGCGCTTCGACATCCCGGTGATGACGGCCGTGGCCCTGGCCTGCCTGCCGGTGTTCTTCACCGGGCAGGTGATCGCCCGCTGGGAGGGCGCGCTCTTCCTGGGCTACTACCTGGCCTACGCGGCCTACCTGGTGCTCGCGGCGACGCAGCACGACGCGCTGCCGGTGTTCAGCCGCGTGATGCTGTTGTTCGTGGTGCCGCTGACGGTGGTGACGCTGGGGGTCCTGGTGGTCAGGGGGCGGCGGGCCGGACGGTGAGGCGGGCGCCCGGCGCCCGATACCGGTATATTGACAATGCCTCGCCATTCCGGCGATCCAGATCGGAGCGCGGATGCGCATCCTGCTGGTCGAACCCCGCACCCCGGACACCTTCTGGACCCTGCGCCGTGCCCTGCGTTTCGTGCGGCGGCGCGCCGCCAACCCGCCCTTGGGGCTGCTGACGGTGGCCGGCATGCTGCCGCGGCAGTGGTCCTGCCGCCTCGTCGACCTCAACTGCGACACGCTGCGGGACGAGGACATCCTGTGGGCGGACCGCGTGCTGGTCTCGGCCATGCAGATCCACCGCGACGCGGTGGCCGAGGTCGTGCGGCGCTGCCACGCCCTGGGCCGCACCGTCATGGGCGGAGGGCCGCTGTTCGTCGCCGAGCCCGCCGGCCCGGACGACAACGCCGGCGTCGACCACGTGGTGGTGGGCGAGGCCGAGGAACTCGCGGCCGCGCTGGCGGCCGACCTGGAGGCGGGCCGGCCGGCCCCCTGCTACGTGGCGCCGCGGTTCCCCGACCTGGCCCTGACGCCCGCGCCCCGCTGGGACCTGCTGGACCTGTCCCGGTACGCGACCATGTCCGTGCAGTCGTGCCGGGGCTGCCCCTTCGATTGCGAGTTCTGCGACGTGGTGGCCCTCAACGGCCGCCGGCCGCGGCACAAGCCCCCGGAGCGGTTCATCGCCGAGCTGGAACGGCTGCGCACCCTGGGCTGGCGGGGCCCGGTGTTCGTGGTGGACGACAACTTCGTGGGCGATCGGCGCCGCTGCCGCGAGCTGCTGGAGGCGATGATCGCCTGGCGCCGGCGCACCCGGCCGCGGATCACCTTCCTGACCGAGGCTTCGGTGGACATGGCCGCCCAGCCCGACCTGCTGGAGCTGATGGTGGCGGCGGGCTTCAAGAAGGTGTTCCTGGGCCTGGAGACGCCCAGCACCGCCAGCCTGCGCGAGTGCCACAAGCTGCAGAACCTGCGGGGCGACCTGACGGGGGCGGTGCGCACCATCCAGGCCGCGGGCCTGGAGGTGATGGGCGGGTTCATCGTGGGCTTCGACAGCGACGAGCCGGACATCTTCGAGCGCCAGTTCGAGTTCATCCAGCGTTCGGGGGTGGTGACGGCCATGGTGGGGCTGCTGCAGGCCATGCCCCGCAGCCGCCTGCACGCCAGGTTGGCCGCCGAAGGCCGCCTGCGCGGCGAGGCGGGCGGGGACAACACGAGGGCGACCCTCAATTTCGAGCCGCGCCTGGACCGGGACTTCCTGCTGGAGAACTACCGCGCGCTGATGCGCCGGCTGTACGAGCCGGGCAACTACTACCAGCGCATCGGCACCTTCCTGGCGGGGCACCGTCTGCGCGGGCCGCGGCCCCACGTCGGCTGGCGGGACATCGGGGCGATCTTCGGCTCCATGTGGGTGATCGGCGTGGTCAGCCGCGGGCGGCGGGCCTACTGGCGGTTCCTGGCCCGCACCCTGGTGCGCCATCCCCGGCAGATCGGGGTGGCGGTGACCCTGGCCATCATGGGGCACCACTACCGGGCGGTGGCGGCGGGGCTGTAGGGCCCGCGGCTACGGGCCGCCGAAGACCCGCTTCAGCAACGCGGTCGTCCGCGCCACTGGATCCTGCCGGATCCGGCGTTCCTCCTGGGCCAGGACCGTGAACAGCCCGTCCAGCGCCCCGTCCACCACGTAGGCTTCCAGGTCCACCGCCTCCACGGACACGATCATGGGCAGGCCTTCGTAGAGGTCGCGGGCCTTGGCATAGGCCCGGGTGACGCCCAGCTGCTCCATCTGCGCCGTGACGACCGGAGCATAGCGGGCGCGCAGTTCCTTCTCCGTCTGCCGGCGGAAGTAGTCCGTGGCCTCCGTGTCGGTGCCCTCGAGGATGGCGAAGGCGTCCCTGATGGTCATGGCGGCGACGGCGTCGGCGAACACCGGATACGCCTCGCGGGCGGCCCGTTCGGCGGCCCGGTTCATGGTCATGTCGATCTCGTCCACGTAGCTGCCCAGGCCCACGTCGCGCAGCATGCGGGCCGGCCGGGTCCACTGGGCGGGCAGGGGGATGCGGATGTCCGGATTGCCGATGTAGCCGTCCTGGGCGGTGACGCGGGCCACGGTGCGCTCGGTGCCGACGGTCAGGGCCTCGCGCAGCCCGGCCGCGGTGGTGGCCTCGTTCAGCTGACCGGACCCCAGGTCGATGCCGCCCTCGAGGACGGCGTCCCGGATCCCGGCGCAGCCGGCCGCAAGCAGGAGGGCCGGCAGGAGGAAGATCGTCGTAAGCTGCCGCATGATCGGGTCGCTCCTTTGCCTAGCCCCAGAACAGGTAGCTGACCAGGATCGCCGCCGTGATCCCCGCCAGGTCGGCCGCGAGGCCGCAGACCACCGCGTGCCGCGTGCGCCGGATGCCGACGGCCCCGAAGTACACCGCCAGCACGTAGAAGGTGGTCTCGGTGCTGCCCTGGATCACCGAGACCAGGCGGCCGGCGAAGCTGTCGGCGCCGTGGGCGGTCATGGTCTCGATCATCAGGCCGCGGGCGCCGCTGCCCGACAGCGGTTTCAGCAGCGCCGTGGGCAGGCCGTCGATCCAGCGGGTGTCCGCGCCCAGGGCGCCGACGCCCGCGCGCAGGCCGTCGAGCAGCAGATCCAGGGCACCGCTGGCCCGGAACACGCCGATCGCCACCAGCATCGCCACCAGGTAGGGGATGATGCCGACCGCCACCTTGAAGCCGTCCTTGGCGCCCTCCAGGAAGGCGTCGTAGAGATCCACGCGCCGGCGGATCCCTGCGGCCATGAAGGCGATGATCACCCCGAAGATAGCGAAGTTGGCCGCGACCGACGAGCGGGCTTCCAGGGTCTCCCGGTCCAGGCTCGAGAGCCAGGCCACCAGGCCCAGCACCGCGGCGGTCATGCCCACGAGCCAGCCGGCGACGACCGGATCGCGCAGGCGGATCTTCTGGAAGAACGACGTGACCATCAGCCCGGCCATGGTGCTGCACCAGGTGGCGATCAGGAGCGGCAGGAACACGTCCGTGGGATCGGCCGCGCCCAGCTGCGCCCGGTAGGTGAAGATGGTCACGGGGATGAGGGTCACCGCCGACGTGTTGATCACCAGGAAGAGGATCATGGCGTCGCTGGCGGTGTCCTTGTCCGGGTTCAGCTCCTGCATCTGTTGCATGGCCTTCAGGCCCAGGGGCGTGGCGGCGTTGTCCAGGCCCATCATGTTGGCGGCCATGTTCATGACGATGCTGCCGGAGGCGGGATGCCCGGCCGGGATGCCCGGGAACAGGCGGCGCAGCAGGGGACCGAAGAGGCGGGCCAGGAACTCGACGGCGCCGCCCCGCTCGCCGATGCGCATGACGCCCAGCCACAGGCACATCACCCCGGTCAGGCCCAGGGCGATCTCGAAGCCGGTCTTGGCCATGTCGAAGGCGGCGCCCACCAGGTCGGCCCAGACGCCGGTCTGTCCGGCGAAGGTGCGGCCCAGCGCGGCGACGAAGGCGCCGATGAAGAAGAAGGTCCAGATCCGGTTGAGCATCCGTTCTCCCCGGCGGTGGGGGCCCGGGCGGGGCCGGGCTCGTCATGCCAGGGATCCTAGCCGGGCCCGGGCGGGCTGTCATGCCCAGTTTCGCGGTTGGCCCGTTCCGAATCGCCTCAACGTCCTGCCGCGGCGGCCGATACCGGCCAAAGGTCTCCCGTCTAGCCCTCGAGGAGGATGCCATGGACCGCCGCCACCGCGACCGCACGCCCCTGTTCGTCCCCTGCCTGGTGCACTGCGCCGTGACCGGCCGCCTGCTGGGCCACGCCGTCGACCTGTCGCCGCGCGGCCTGCGCGTGGTCTGCGCCCGCCCGCTGGAGCTCTTCCTGGACTACCCGCTCGTGCTGCGCATGGACGACGGGCGCACGGAGGTGCGCGAGCTGGCCCTGGAGGCCCGCTGCGTCTGGACGATGCGTGAGCAGAAGCCCCGCGTCGACAGCGCCGGCTTCGAGTTCCGGCAGGTCAACCCCCACCTGGAAGCCCTGCTGGAGGAATTCGGCGGACGTTGCCGGACCAGACGCCAGGTTTCCTGACCGAATTCCCCACATTCGCCTGACCCCCGCCCGGCAAATTTTGCGTTTGGAAGCATATAGGACAAAGATCGTCCTTTATGTAGAATTGAACACGCGAAATCATCAACGGTCCGGTCCGCAACCAGGGGACCGGCCGTCGGAGGGTCTACCATGCCTCGCCTGCTCAGCCGAATTCTTGTCTGCAGTTTCCTGCTGGCCATGGGCGCCGCCGGCAACGCCCAGGCCAACTGGTCCGGGATCTACCTGAGCCCGTACCAGTACACGGCGGAATTCACCCAGGTCCCGGACTTCGACCAGCGCCGCGACGACCTGGCCAACTGGGGCGGGATGTACTGCGTGCCGACGGCCGCGGTCAACTGGTTGGCCTACATCGCGCGCCACGGCTACCCGATGATCGAACCGGGCAGCGAATCGCTGGCCTACTGGCACTCCGTCGGCGCCTACGACGAGGTCACCGCCCTGCTCGAGACGATGGGCATGTTCATGGGTACGGATCCCATCGACGGCACCGGCGCGGGCGCCAGTGAGGCCGGCATCCGGCAGTGGCTCGCGCAGAGCGGCAGCGGTTTCCTGATCACGGTCGACACCAAGTGGCTGGACACGTTCACGCCCCGTTTCGACAACATCGCCGCCTGGGTGAACCAGGGCGTGCCCGTCATGGGGACCGTCGGCTGGTATGACCAATTGGGCGACACCCTCACGCGGGTGGGCGGCCACGTGTTCAGCGTGGTCGGGGTCCAGCGCAACGGCACGGAGCGCGCGATGGTCATCCTGGACCCGGCCGACGACCGCGAACTGGACACCCAGTCGGCGGTGAGGCCCGTCGCGTACGTGATCGAGCCCAGGGTGCACGAGGTCGGGGGCCTGCCCCGGATCGTGGACAAGGTCGTGGGCTACGGCAGCGGCTACATCGACGGCTACACGGTCCTGCGGCCCCTGGCGGGCCTGGCGACCTCGCAGGACGGCGCCGAGCTCGTCCTGGTCAACCCGGTGCGGTTCGACTTCGACCCGGGTCCGACGCTGGATGCCATCGCCGCGCCGGACCGGGCGCGGATCATCGCCGTGGCTCCGGCGCCCGGATCCCCCTGGGTATACCTGGTCACGGAGGCGATCGCCGGCGCCGTGCCGTCCCGCCTGTGGCGTTTCGATCCGGCCGACCGCCGGTACATCGAGATGGCGCAGCTGGACAACGGCACGGACGTGGAGCTGGACCGCTTCGGCCGCATCTACGTGCTGGACGGCCGCACCCTGCGCTGCTTCGAGCTCGACGACGAGGACCGCCTGTTCGAGGTCGCGGCGGTCACGCCGCCGGTGCCCTGCACGACCCTGGCCCTGGACGACGTGAACGACCGCCTGGTGGTCCTGTGCGACGGCAGCGTCCTGCCGTTCGACCTGCGGGATCTCGACGCGCAGCCCGCGGAACCGATCCCGGCGGGCATCAGCCTGGGCGGGAGGGCGTCGATCGCCGTCAGTCCCGAGGACGGGGCCGTCTTCCTGACCAGCGACCTCTCGCCGGCCATCTTCCGCCTGGACGGCGCGGGGAACTACCGCGCCATCGGGGAGGGGCTGCTGGCCCGGCCGCGCGACGTGTCCGTCGGCGACGCCGACCGCGTGACGGTCGTGGACGGTACCTCGGGGCTGACGAAGGTGTTCGGCCCGGACGCGCAGACCGGCGACTGGGTCGAGGTCCCGGACGCGCCTTTCGCGGGCCTGGCCCTGGGCGGCGGCGTGATGGTCGCGCGTTCGCGCACCAACTTCGACCCGGCGCTCCACACCGGGCCGGCCTACCGCAACGTGCTGCCGCCGGACGCGGCGCCGGCGGCGGTCGGCGACCCGCTTGCGGACGCCGTGCCGGCGGTCCCGGCCATCAGCGGCGTGGCGCCCAACCCGTTCAACCCGCGCACGACGGTCTCCCTGGACCTGCCGCGGGAAGGCGCGGTCTCGGTCGCGGTGCACGACCTGCGCGGGCGCCTGGTGCGCACCCTGTTCAGCGGGAAGCTGGCGGCCGGCCGCCACGCGCTGGTCTGGGAGGGCATCGACCAGGGCGGCAGTCCGGCGGCCTCGGGCACCTACCTGGTGCGCCTGACGACGGCCGACGGCGTGCAGCAGACGGTGAAGATCACCCTGTCCAAGTAGGGACGGTGCCGACGGTGGGGGGAGCGGCCCGGTGCCGCTCCTCCCGCCGCGGACCGTGGTGGATAGCCCAGGCTAGTCGGCCGACCCGCGGTACAGGGCCTTCAGGTGGCTCCAGGTCCTGGTCCCGGTGTCGATCACGACGGGCTCCAGGGAATAGGAGCAGAAGGCGCAGCTCATCTCCCAGTGGACCAGGCCGACGCCGTCGGCGTACCAGCGGACGATGATGAATTCGACGCCGCCCCCGAAGTCCGTCGCCTCGCGGACGACCACGCAGTCCGGCGCCCAGGTGTCCTCGAAACCGACGATCGAGAAGATGTCGTAGTACTGCTCGTACTCGCCCCAGCGGCGGCCCCACGACTTGCCCGGTTCCAGCGGGAAATCCAGGTAGCAGGTCTCGCCCAGCCGGACGTCCCCGTCCGGGGCGATGTGCCAGTGCTGCTCCTCGTAGTCGAAGAACTCGCCCTGGTAGTAGTGGGTCCGGGCCACGACACTGTTGCCCTCGGCGTCGTAACCGGTCACCAGCTCGTGGAAGTCGTGGCCGTCGCGGCCGCGGTACCAACGCTCGTTGCCCGGTTCCAGGAGCACGTACCAGTGGGGCTGCTGGGCGGTGGCCGCAGCGGCGGCCAGGAGAAAGAGGCAGGGCAGGAGAACGACCAGGATACGCCGCATCGTCGCACCTCCGGCGCAGCGGCCGACCGACCGGCGGCGGGGTGCCCGCGGCCGGGAAGCCGGCCGTCCGGCGACAATGATAGCACGAACGGCACCGCCGGGGGGCAGCCGAGTTGACGCCCGCCGCGCCCGCCGCTAGGATCGGCCGACGACTCGCACCAGGAGGACCCATGCTGCCCGTCTGGACCGGCACCCTGACCAAGATGCGCGCCGAAGCGGGCGAAGCCCGCGAGCCCGTGCGCTACAGCCTGGCCGACGGCTGGTTCGAGGCCGAGCTGCGCACCGACGACCATCCCCTGAACCCGCACCTGGGGCAGCGCTGCGAGCTGCGCTTCACCGGCGCCATCTGCTGCGTGTACTGCGGCCGCGAGACCAGGCAGACCTTCGGCCAGGGCTTCTGCTTCCCCTGTTCCCAGAACCGGGCCGAGGCCGACCTGTGCATCGTCAGGCCGGAGCTGTGCCACTACCACGACCCGGCCAACCCCTGCCGCGACGACAACTTCGCGCTCACCCAGTGCTTCCAGCCCCACTACCTGTACTGCGCCCTGACCTCGGGCATCAAGGTGGGGATCACGCGGGAGCGGAACATCCCCTCGCGCTGGCTCGACCAGGGCGCCGTGGCGGCCATCCCCCTGGCGGTGCTGCCCAGCCGCCGGGAGGTCGGGCTGGTCGAGAAGCGCCTCAGCGAGGTCGGCTTCGCCGACAAGACCCACTGGACGCGGCTGCTCAAGGGCGACCCCGCGCCGGGGGAGTTCGACCTGGGGGCCGCGGCGGCGGACGTGGTGGCGCGCCTCGAGGAATGGGGCGTGGGCGGCGTGCTGCCGCCGGAGCGGCGCATCGAACGGCGCTTCACCTACCCGGTGCTGCAGTGGCCGGCCAAGGTCACCAGCTTCAACCTGGACAAGGATCCGCTCGCGGGCGGGGTGCTGCAGGGGATCAAGGGGCAGTACCTGATCTTCGACGGCGGGGTCATCAATCTGCGCAAGTACACGGGGTACAAGGTGGAGTTCCTGGCCTGAGCGGCGTCTCCCGGGACTGACCGACCGGCCCCCGCCCGTCAACGGGCGGGGGCCTTCGCCTGCCCGGCAGCGGGGCGGATCGCCGCGCCGGGGCCCGGCGGGACCGTTTGCCGCCTTGGCCCGGAGGTTGCCACCACCGGGACCGAAGCAGGAGGCAGCCTCCCGGAACCAAGGAGGACCCGACATGGCCCATCGACCCGACACCCACCCCGCCGCCGACCCCGTGGCCGCCGACCCTATGGCCGCCGACCTGGAGGCCAGCCTCGCCCGCCTGGGCGTGCGCGACCTGGAGGAGCGCCTGGAGCTGAGCCCGCTGCTGGCCGGCGCCGACCTGCAGGACACCGACGCCTGCCGCTGCGAGTGTGTCTGCGACGACACGCCCGAGGATCCCTACGACCCGTTTTACCTGGAGCGGCGCGGCCTCACGGGCTTCGGGACGCTGATCTGACGGTGACGCCGCGCGAACGGCAGGAACAGGCGCGCCAGCCGCGGTCCGGAGCCCCGCGGGGCTCCGGACCGCGGCTGGCGCGCCTG
>JACZKN010000411.1 GCA_014859985.1 Candidatus Krumholzibacteriia bacterium
GCGACGTGCAGCGCCGCCGGCGGCGGGTGGATCTGGTGCTGGTGGGCGAGGGCACGGTGCGCGCCGATCGCCCCCGCCTGGACGGCCGTCTGGTGGCGGGCGAGGCGGGGGTGCCGGCGGTGGACCCTCTACCCGGCTACGTGGACACCGACCTCAGCTGGACCGGCGGCCTGCCGGCTGACCGCTACCTGGTGTTCGCCGGTCGCGGAGCCCGGGAGGCGGCGGGGCGGCGCGCTGTCGAGTCCGACGGCGGCGAGATCGTGTTCTGCCACGAGCGGGACGGCCGCGTCGACCCGGCCGACCTGCTGCAGCAGCTGGTCGCCCGCGGCCTGATGACGGTGATGGTGGAGGGTGGACCCCGCCTGGCCTCGTCGTTCCTGGCGGCCGGCCTGGTGGACCGCTGGCTGCGCTACGAGGCGCTGCGGGTCCTGGGGTCGGGGGTCGCCTGGCCGCCCTTTCCCGGCCCGGGGCAAGGGGATGCCGGCGGCTTCAGCCTGACCGGGTTCCGTCCGCTGGGTCCGGATCTGCTGGCGATCCTGGACCGGAGTCCCTTCGCCGCGGCCCTGGGCCGCGTGACCCTGTAGGAGGAGCGATGTTCACCGGCCTGGTGCGGGAGATCGGCGTGCTCAAGGGCCTCGGCGCCCGCGGCGGCGTCGTGGGCCTGGACATCGCCGCACCGCGGACCGCGGCCGGGGCTCGTCCCGGGGACTCGATCGCCGTCGGCGGCATCTGCCTGACCGTGACCGCGGTGCGGGGCGGGGTCTTCAGCGTGGAGGCGGCCAGCGAGACGCGCCGCCTGACCACCCTGCGCCACTGGAAGGTCGGCCGCCGGCTGCACCTGGAGCCGTCCCTGCGGGCGGGCGATCCGCTGGACGGCCACCTGGTCCAGGGGCACGTCGACGGCGTGGGCAAGGTGGCGCGGGTGCGGCGTGCCGGGCGCGACCTGCTGGTGACCATCGCCCTGGGTCCGGACCTGGCCCGCTTCCTGGTGCCCAAGGGCTCGGTCGCCGTGGACGGGGTGAGCCTGACCGTGGACGAGGGGCCCCACACCGACCGCTTCAGCGTCAACCTCATCCCCCACACCCTGGCCTGGACCGCCTTCGGCGACCTCAGGACAGGCCGCACGGTGAACCTGGAGATGGACGTGCTGGTCAAGGCGGCCCGCACGGGCGACCTGGCCCTGCTGCCGGCCGCGGCTGCCGGGCCCGCGGCGCCGGCGGCCCCGACCCTGACCATGGAACGCTTGCGCGCGGCCGGATTCGGCCGTCGCCGCGGGGCGAAAGGACGCGCATGAACGCCAGCTTCGGCATCGACGGCATCGAGGACGCGCTGGCGGCCCTGCGCCGGGGCGAGATCGTCGTCGTGGTGGACGACGAGGACCGCGAGAACGAGGGCGACTTCATCGTCGCCGCCGAGATGGTCACCCCCGAGACGGTGAACTTCGTGGCCAAGCACGGCCGCGGCCTGGTCTGCCTGGCGGCCACGGGCGAGCGCCTGCGCGAACTGGACCTCGAGCCCATGGTGGCCCGCAACACCGCCAGCCTGGGCACCAACTTCACCGTCAGCATCGACGCGGCCACGGGCGTCAGCACGGGCATCTCGGCGGCCGACCGGGCGCGCACGGTGCAGGTGTTCATCGACCCGCGCAGCCGGCCCGGCGACCTGGCCCGTCCCGGCCACATCTTCCCCCTGGAGGCCAAGGCGGGGGGCGTGCTCGAGCGCGCCGGCCACACCGAGGCCGTGGTCGACCTGTGCCGCGCCGCGGGCCTTTACCCGGCGGGCCTGCTCTGCGAGATCATGGACGACGACGGCGAGATGGCCCGCCTGCCCCGCCTGCGCGGGATCGCCGACGAGCACGGGCTGAAGCTGATCACCATCGCCGACCTGATCCGCTGGCGCCGCGGCCACGAGAAGCTGGTGGTCCGGGAGGCCGAGGTGCCCCTGCCGACGGTGTTCGGCACCTTCCGCATGGTGGCCTACACCACCCGCATCGACACGGCGACCCACGTGGCCCTGGTCAAGGGACGGATCGGGCCGGACGTGCCCGTCCTGGTGCGCGTGCACAGCGAGTGCATGACCGGGGACCTCTTCCACAGCCGCCGCTGCGACTGCGGCGAGCAGATGGAGGCGGCCCTGGCGGCCATCGAGAAGGAGGGGCGCGGCGTCTTCCTCTACATGCGCCAGGAGGGCCGGGGCATCGGCCTGATCAACAAGATGAAGGCCTACGCGCTGCAGGACCTGGGCGCCGATACGGTGGAGGCCAACGAGAAGCTGGGCTTCGCACCGGACCTCAGGGAGTACGGCATCGGCGCGCAGATCCTCAGGGACCTGGGCGTGCGCCGCATGCGCCTGATGACCAACAATCCCCGCAAGATCGTGGGCCTGGAGAGCTACGGCCTGGAGATCGCCGAGCGCGTGCCCGTCCAGGTCGTGCCGAGCGCCGGCAACGCGAGATACCTGCAGACGAAGAAGGCCCGCCTGGGCCACCTGTTGGACCACCTGTAGCCGAGGAGAACACGATGGGCCGCACCTTCGAGGGCAAGTTCACGGCGGGCAGCGCGAAGATCGCCATCGTCGCCAGCCGCTTCAACGACTTCTTCACCCGCGAACTGCTGGACGGGGCGCTGGACTGCCTGCACCGGCACGGCGTCGCGGACAAGAACATCGACACGGCCTGGGTGCCCGGCGGCTTCGAGATCCCCATGGCCGCCAAGCGCCTGGCCACCAGCGGCCGCTACGCCGCCGTCATCTGCGTGGGCTGCATCATCCAGGGGGACACGCCCCACTTCCAGTACGTGGCCGGCGAGGTGACCAAGGGTATCGCGCAGGTTTCGCTGGAGACCGGCGTGCCCATCGCCTACGGTGTGGTCACCGCCGAGACCCTGGACCAGGCCATCGAACGGTCCGGGACCAAGGCCGGCAACAAGGGCTTCGACGCGGCGCTCACGGCGCTCGAGATGATCGACCTGTGGGCCGCCATCGACAAGGGTTGACCGACGCGACGAGGAGACGCCGATGGCCCGCTTCGACCGACCGGAACCGGACGAGTTCGCGCCTTACTACCGGCAGTACCTGGACCTGGTCCCCGCCGGGGTGACCAACATCCTGAACCACCTGAAGGTGCAGGGCCAGGCCACGCTGACCCTCATGCGCGGCCTGGACGACAAGGCGGGCGAGGCCCGCTACGCCCCCGGCAAATGGACGGTCAAGGAGGTGGTGGGCCACCTGATCGACACCGAGCGGGTGTTCGCCTTCCGCGCCCTGTGGATTGCCCGCGGGGCGCCCGAACCCCAGCCGGGCATGGACGAGAACGCGTGGGCGCAGCACGGCGGCGCCGGCCGGCGGCGCATGGCCGAGCTGTGGCGCGAGCAGCACGTGTGCCGCACCGACCACCTCTACCTGTTCAAGAGCCTGGACCAGGCGGCGGTGGAGCGGCGCGGCACGGCCAACGGGGTCGAGGTCTCGGTGCGCGCCCTGCCCTGGCTGATCGCCGGGCACGAGCAGCACCACCTGGACGTGCTGAAGGAGCGGTACGGGGTGGGGTAGGGCGGCGGGCCCTTGACATCCGCCGCGGATCGCGTACCATGGTCCCAGGCGTCGCCCCGCACGGCGGCCCCGAAAGGATCTCACGATGACCTTCAGGTCGCAGCATCATCACGGCCATCATCACCATCCCCGCCCAGGGGTTGGCGGTTCGGCCATGCTGCGTACCTGACGGTTCATCGCAAGCAGCCACGAACGCCGGCCCCCGGGTCGGCGTTCGTCGTTGGTGAAGGTCCCTGAGTTCCCGTGACCCCGCCCGCGCGACGCCTCCCCGGGACACCGGCCCGACCGGGAAGGTGCCATGAAACCCCAGACCGACTTCCGGACCGCGCCGGCCGCCGCGCCGGCCACGGACATCGCCCCCCTGCGCCTGGGCCTGCCCAAGGGCCGCATGCAGGCGGGCGTGCTGCGCCTGCTCGCGGACGCGGGCATCGCCGTCACCAGCGGCGACCGCGACTACCGGGCGGCGGTGTCGTTGCCCGCGTGCGACGTCAAGCTGCTCAAACCCCAGAACATCGTGGAGATGCTGGACGCCGGGACGCGCGACCTGGGCTTCGCCGGCGCCGACTGGGTCGACGAACTCGAGGCCGACCTGGTCGAGGTGCTGGACACGGGCCTGGATCCGGTGCGGCTGGTGGCGGCGGCGCCCGCGGCCCTGCTCGAAGGCGGCTCCTTGCCCGCCCGCGAGCTGGTGGTGGCCTCGGAGTACGTGGGCCTGGCCGGCCGCTGGCTGGCGCGGCGCGCGCTGCCGGCGCGCCTGGTGCGCAGCTACGGCGCCACCGAGGTCTTCCCCCCCGAGGACGCCGATTGCATCGTCGACAACACCGCCACCGGCGCCACCCTGCGCGCCAACGGCCTGGTGATCCTGGAGGAGCTGCTGACGAGCTCGACCCGCCTGTACGCCAGCGGCCCGGCCTGGGCCGATCCGCGCCGCCGCGCCCGCATCGAGGAGACCGCGCTGCTGCTGCAGTCGGTGCTGGAGGCCCGGCGCCGCGTGATGCTCGAGGTCAACGTGGCGGCCGCCGACCTGGACCGCCTGGTGGCGGTGCTGCCCTGCATGCGCGAGCCGACGGTCAGCAGCCTGCGCGGCCAGGGCGGCTTCGCGGTCAAGGTGGCCGTGCCCCGCGCGGGCCTGGCCCTGCTGATCCCCCGCATCCGCCAGCAGGGCGGCACCGACATCGTCGTCACCGAACCCAGCCAGATCGTGCCGTGAAGGAGGCGCCCATGGATCCGAACCCGACCCTCGCGCCCGCCCCGGCGGCCTACCGCCGCCAGCCGGCCGCCCCGGGCGCCC
>JACZKN010000412.1 GCA_014859985.1 Candidatus Krumholzibacteriia bacterium
GGCCGAGGCCGTCCTGGCGGCGGCCGCCCAGCACCTGCGCAACCTCGGCCTGGACAAGGACGCGGTGGCCGCGGTCGCGGCCGGCGGCGACACCTCGGACCGGCTGCTGGTGCGCGCCCCCTTCGCCGGCGAGGTCATCGCCCGGGACGCCGTGCGCGGCGAGGCCGCCGTGCGCCAGCAGACCCTGCTGAGCATCGCGGACCTGTCCCGGCTGTGGCTCGAGCTCTTCGTCCCCCAGGAGGCCCTGCCCCACCTCGTGCCCGGCCAACCGGTGACCGCGCGCTTCGACGCCCTGCCGGGCCGCGAGGTCAGCGGCGTGGTGACCTGGATCGGCAGCGAGCTGGACCGCAGCACGCGGCTGCTGGCGGCGCGGGCCGAGGTGCCCAACCCGGACGGCCTGCTCAAGGCCGGCCTGTACGGCACCGCCGTGATCGCCACCGGCGGCGCGGTGGAGGTGCGCCTGACCGTGCCCGTCGGCGCGGTGCAGGACCTGGACGCGGCCACCTTCGTGTTCATCCTCGGCGAGCAGGACCTGTTCGTCCTGCGGCGGGTCGAGCTCGGGCCGCGCCTCGGCGACCGCGTGGCCGTCCTGGCAGGGCTGGACCCGGCCGACGAAGTGGTGGTCACCGGCGTCCAGACCGTGGCCACCGAGCTCCTGAAGTCCCGCCTCGGCGCCGGCTGCGCCGGGGACTGACACCCCTCTCACAGGACGAAGGGACCGCCATGCCCGCCCGACTGCTCCAGGCCGCCCTGGCCAACCGACCCCTGACCGCCCTGGGCGGGCTGCTGCTGCTGGGGCTCGGGGGCTGGGCCCTGGTCACCCTGCCCCTGGACGCGTTCCCGGACACGACCCCGATCCAGGTGCAGATCAACACCGTGGCCCCGTCCCTGGCCCCCCAGGAGATCGAGCAGCAGATCACCCTGCCCATCGAGCTGGCCCTGGGCGGCCTGCCCGGCCTCGTCGAGGTACGGTCGATCTCCAAGTTCGGCTTCTCCCAGGTGGTGGCCGGCTTCGCCGACGGCACCGGCGTCACCGACGCCCGCCAGCACGTCACCGAACGGCTGGCCCAGGTCGGGATGCCCGAAGGCGTGACGGCGGAGCTCGGTCCCATCGCCACGGGTCTGGGCGAGGTCTTCCACTACCTCGTGCGCAGCGACGACCCCGCCCGCAGCCTCGAGGACCTGCGCACCATCCACGACTGGCTGATCAAGCCGGAGCTGCGCCAGGTGGCCGGCGTGGCCGAGGTCAACAGCTGGGGCGGCAAGGTGCGGCAGTTCCACGTGGTGGTCTCGCCCGAGCGGCTGGCCCGCTACGGCCTGGCCCTCGACGACGTGGTCACGGCCCTGGTCCAGGCCAACCGCAACGTGGGCGGCGGCACCGTCACCGAGGGCGGCGTGGCGCGGGTGGTGCACGGCCAGGGCCGGGTCGGCAGCCTCGCGGACATCGCCGCAGTCACGGTGGCGGGCCGCGACGGCCGGGCCATCACCGTGGGCGACGTGGCCGAGGACGTGCGCATCGGCCACGAGATCCGCCGGGGCGCCGTGACCGCCGGCGGCCAGGGCGAGGCCATGCTGGGCCTGGCCTTCACCCTCATGGGCGAGAACCCGGCCGACGTCACGGTCCGCCTGAAGGAGCGGCTGGCGGCGGTGCAAAGCGCGCTGCCCCAGGACGTGCGGGTAGACGTGCTGTACGATCGCACCGAGCTGACCGCCCAGGTGATCGGCACCGTGCGCCACAACCTCGTGCTGGGCGCGGTGCTGGTGGTCGGGGTGCTGTACCTGCTCCTGGGCGGCCTGCGCGCCGGCCTGATCGTGGCCGTGACCATCCCCCTGTCCTTGCTGGGCGCGGCGGTGGGCATGCAGTGGCTGGGGATCGCGGCGAGCCTGCTCTCCCTGGGGGCCATGGATTTCGGCATCCTCGTGGACGGCTCGGTGGTGGTGACCGAGGCGGGGATGCGCCGGCTGGCCGAGCGGCGGCGCGCCCTGGGCCGCGCCCTGACC
>JACZKN010000413.1 GCA_014859985.1 Candidatus Krumholzibacteriia bacterium
ACCCGGCCGGGCGCCCGCTGCGCTCCTGGGGCTGCCAGCCGGGCAGCGGGCGCCCGGCCGGGTCGGGCCGGTACCAGCCGGTGGCGGCCCCCCCGATGGACGTCAGCCCGTAGAGCACCTCGGTCCAATGGAAGCTCGCCAGTTGGACCGCCTCGGTGCCGGTGCCGCCCAGGACGTTCCACGCCACCGGTGCCGGCAGCAGCCGGCTGTCCAGCACGAGTTGACCTTCGTCCGTCGTCGCCCGCACCTCGAGCCCAGGCAGGGTCTCGGCCCACGCGGTGCCGTCGGCCCACAGGACGCCGCGGGCCAGGGTCCAGCGGGCGGACGAACCGCCCAGGCCGTTGCCGGCGAGCCCCACCACCGAGACGCCAAGGTCTCCCGTGGCGTAGGCGCCGGTGACGGCTGCCGGACCCAGGGCGATCCAGGGGCCTCCCCCGGGGGTGGCCAGGGCGGTGCCGTCACCGTCGGCCGGCTCGCCGTCGGCGCCGAGCACCCGCAGGGTGGCCAGGCCGCTGGCGGCGTCCCGCACCACCAGCACGATCTCGCGACCGCCGTCCCCGTCCAGGTCCACCAGCAGGGGCGCCGAATCCAAGGCATGGCCCAGGTCCCGGGGCCAGCCGGCCCGGTCGGCGAGGTCCTCGTCCAGCACCCGCACATGGCCGTCCGCGCAGGCCACCACCAGCGACTCCGCCCCGCCCGGCAGCAGGCTGCCCGCAGCCGGCACGAGCGGCGAGCCGTGCCCGAGGGCGCGCTGGGCCCGCAGGACCGGCGCCGCCGCCGCCGGCTTGGCCCACAGGCGGACCAAGCCACCGGCATCGACGCTGGCCACGCGGCGCTCGGCCGCCCCGATCAGCCCCACCGGAGCGGTCAGGGGCACGTTGAAGGCGTGGTTCAGCACCGTGCGGCCGCCGGTGGCGTCCAGGAAAACCACCGCGCCGTAGTCCGAGGCCAGCACGATCTCATCCCCCGGCACGCCGTCCAGGTCCCAGACCAGCGGCTGGGTCAGCCCCCCCTGGCTGGAAACCGGCGGGAACAGGTAGACCGGCCAGCCGGGCAGCGGGGAACCATCGGGAGCGAGCACGCTGACGGCCCGCGCCGCCTGGTCGACCTCCACCAGGGACGGCACCACCAACGCCACCTGTTCCTGGGCGCCGAGGCGCCCGTGGTTCAGGGTCCCGGTCAGGCGCCCCGGCAGCAGGTGGCGGTAGCCCTGGGCGGCGAAGGTGTCCGCCTCGCGCAGGCGCAGGGTGACGGTCCCGGCGCCGGACTTGCGCTTGACCGCCAGCAGCAGCCAGCGGGACTCGCCGGGACGCACGTGCACGAACTCCGAGACGCCGGGACCCGCGGCGTCGCTGCGGGCCGAAGCGTCGTCCGTGCCCGCGATGACGCCCCGCGGGTCGCTCACCTCGAGGATCACGTCCAGGCCGGGCGCGGGCACCGCTTCGACCAGGTAGCGGACCCCGGGGACGGTGGCCAGGCGCCGCGCGGCCACCGGCCGCGACCAGTCGGCCGACAGGGTGTCGAGCTGGTCGGCTCCGGCGGCCAGGGGCACGCAGGCAGCGTGCGCCGCCGCGTCGATGCGCAGCAGCCCCCAGCCCTGCTCCCGGTCCGGCGCCTGCCAGGGAGGCAGGGCGACCGTGCCGAGGCCGTCGGCGGTCTCGGCCCGGGTCAGCGGCTGGGCCGTGGCCGCCAGCAGCACCGCCCGGGTGCGGGCGGACTCCCGGTCCGGGGGCAACACCACGCCCCGGTCGCGCAGGGCCTCGTCCAGCAGCATCACCGCCCCGGCGACCTGGGCAGCGGCCAGGCTGGTGCCGAAACGGCCGGCGTAGCCGTCGTTGGGCTCGTTGTCCGCGGCGGTGATGCGGCCGGCCGATTGCAGCAGGCCACCGGACGGGGCGACCAGGTCGGGCTTGGCCGTCCCCGGCAGACCGCGGCCGCTGAAGGCGGCCAAGGCGCCCGTGTCGTCGACGCCGCCCACGCTCAGCACGAACGGCAGCCGCGCCGGGTAGCCGGGGCCTGCCGGATCGGTGCCATAGTTGCCCATGGCCGCGACCACCGTCAGCCCCTGGGCCTGCAGGCGGTCCAGCGCGATGCTCGTGCCCGCCTCGGTGTCCCAGTTGACGGCCACGAGCACCGTGCGCACGCGGTAGGTCTCGTGGTTGTCCAGCAGCCAGGCGCAGGCGGCCAGGAAATCCCCGGCCCAGGCGTGCCAGGTGACGTCGAAGTCGTAGAACTTCACGATGGTCAGCCGAGCGCCCGGCGCCACGCCCTCATAGGCCGGATCGACGGTGCCGCTGCCGGCGGCCGCCGAAGCCAGGGCCGTGCCGTGGTGGTGGTAGTCCCACGGACCCTGGGCCATGGGGAAGTCGTCGGTAACGTCGGCCCAGCCCACGACCTTGTAGCCGGTGAACAATGGCCAGCCGTTGTCCGCCGGATACCAATCATCGGCGTCCCCCACCGCCGGCGGGGGCCCGTCCCGGTCGTCGTCGTTGTGGTCGCCCAGGTCGCCGTGGGCCGTGTCGCAACCCGAATCGAGGATGGCCAGGGTGCCGGACCAGTCCATGCCGAGGCTCCAGCCCCGGCTGCGCGCCCGCGGCACGCCCAGCAGGGGGCGCGCGGCGTCCAGGGCGGGCACGCCGTCGCGGTCGAGCATCAGGCGGCCCGGCCCGCCATGTTCCAGCAGGGCGGCCAGCCCGGCCTCGTCGCAGGCGAGCACCGCCACCCCCAGGGCGGGCAGGTCGTGGATCACGGTGAGGCCGCCGCCACCGGCCTTGGCGGCGGCGGCGACGCCCGACGGCGGCGCGTCGAACCACAGGATGCGCA
>JACZKN010000414.1 GCA_014859985.1 Candidatus Krumholzibacteriia bacterium
GGCGAGGCGGCGGTGCTGGGCGGGCGGGACATGATGTTCCTGGTGAAGGAAGACGGGCGATGGTGGGTGGTGGGGGATCAGTTTTCGGGAAATCCGGATTGAGGTGCAATTGCGGCGGTGCGGTTGCTTGACCATTGATCGGGCCTGTGTAATTGGTAGTTAGATGCATGAACCTGCATTGAATTGGGAGACTGGTTATGTCAGATGACAAGGGAGTTAGTTCGTTGAAGCGCGCAAAGGGATTTTTAACGATCTCCGCAGTGAGAGATGTTCTACTTGTTGCGGCTATAGCAATTGTGGTCTGGAAGCTAGCGGGCGCAACGTTTGTAATAAACATGGATAAGTTCGGATTCGTCGAGTTACTGGCGACATTAATGGCGTTCTTCGCAATAGGGCTATCGGTGGCCTTCTATTTCAAGGCGACCGAAACAAGCAATACGTTTTACGACAATGTCTACCACTTCACAAAGGACACATCGGAAATACTCGGTAGAATTGAAGCTGGATTCGGGGAGCGTTTGCGGCATTTGGATGAGGGATATTCCGGACTTCGGGAAAAGTTTGACCGAATACCATTCGATGTCAATGAGGCAAAAGAGGAAGTGGAAAAGGAGCAGAAAGAAGTAGAGAAGAAGGAAGCGGAGAAACAGGAGCTTCTCGAAAACCTCGCGGAACGAGCAAAGTTAGCCGAAGGTGAAAAACTGAAACTGTTTGAGGAGTTGAAGTCCCGTGACGAGTCCCTTGAAAACGCGCGGCGCGAGCTATTTCGACTTCGGAGAAAAATCGAACAGGCGGAGATTCGCGAAGGCGTTCCGGAGGAACTGGCCCACTATCTGATCGATGCGTTACCTGCGGTCTTTGATTTGGACCGTAGAAAAGTTCTGCTGTCATCAAGACTATTGATAGAAAAGTTCAATGACTCTGTCGATGGACTCCGTCCAGAAGCTTTGAGGGATATGAGGCGCTTTGATCTTGTTGATGAGACCGATTCGCTTACTCGGAAAGGTGTGTTCTATTTGCGTGATTTGGTAAAGAGTCGGAAATAGGAGCACCTAACAGCATGCAGCGGACGGCGTGCCGCGCCGCCGCTGATGCTGAGCATTAGGCGGATCCAAGTCCGGGCGTGAGGCGCACGTAGCCATGATTGAATCAATTACCATCGCTAGTGTTGCGACCTTCGGAACTACGCCAGAGGAAGTCAACGCGCTTTCCAAAGTCAACTTCTTTTTCGGATCAAACGGCACGGGAAAGACTACCGTCAGTCGCGTGATTGCAGATGAAACCAGGTTCCCAACGTGCAGCGTGACTTGGAGGGCGGGCGCCAAGCTGCAGACGCTTGTTTACAGCCACGATTTCGTCGAGCGGAACTTCAATCAACTGGCAGAGCTGAAAGGGGTGTTCACATTGGGCGAGAAGCAGCTCGATACTCTCGCCAAGATTGCAGCGGCAAAGTCTGAACTCGACACTCTGACAGCAAAAATTGAAGCCTTCACACTTGGATTACAGGGCGCAGATGGGACAGGTGGAAAGAAAGGAGACCTAGCAGCGCTTGAGACCGGGTTGAAAGAGAAGTGTTGGGCGCAAAAGCAGAAGCACGACGCCAAACTGCAAGGGGGCTTTGAGGGGTATCGGAACAACTCGGAGAAGTTCAAACGCAAAGTGCTTAAGGAGCTAACAGCAAACAATGCATCCCTTCTCACCTTGGCAGAATTGGAAAAAAAGGCCGAAAGCGTCTTCGGGCCGACGCCCACGGCGGAAGCACCTGTTCACTCTGTCGATGCGGCTAAGCTCCTTGCGCACGAGGCAGACCCCATTCTGAAGAAGCGTGTTATTGGTAAGGAAGACGTTGATATCGCTGCGATGATCAAGAAACTTGGGAGCAGCGATTGGGTTCGAACAGGCCGGGCTTTCTACGACGCGAACGAAGGCACCTGTCCGTTTTGCCAGCAGAGCACAAGCGAGGCGTTCGCCCAAAGTCTGAATGATTACTTCGACGAGACGTTTGTTTCGGATAGCAAGGCGATCGACGATATCGCCACGAACTACGCCACCGAGGCGGCCCGGATTCAGCAGCAACTGGCTTCAATCATCGCGTCACCATCCAAGTTCCTAGATGGCGAGAAGCTCAAGGCAGAGAAGGAACTGCTCGATGCGAGAATCGCACTGAACAACCAGCGCCTGGCCGAAAAGAAGAAGGAAGCAAGCCAGGTGGTCGAGCTTGAATCGCTGAACAGCCTCATTGCGGCGATAACGACCCTAATTGACGCTGCTAACGCTCAAGTGACTGCACACAATAAGATGATTGCAAACCTTGCGACTGAGCGCACGACCCTGACGGCACAGGTGTGGAGGTTCGTTCTCGACGAGCTGAAAGCTGACCTCACGGCGTTCAAAACGGAGAAAGACGGCTTGGAGAAAGCCATTTCGGCGATGACAGCGCAAATTGCGAATGCGACAACGGACAAGGTCAAGAAAGCAGCAGAGATTCGCGAGCTGGAAAAGCAAACCACTAGCATCCAGCCGACGATTGACGGCATTAACATTCTACTGTCGTCGTTTGGATTCCAAGGCTTTAAGCTCGCCAAAGCGGCAAGTGGGAGTTCCTACAAGCTGATTCGTTCAGATGGTTCGGACGCCAAGGCGACATTGAGTGAGGGTGAGAAGACATTCGTCACCTTCCTCTATTTCTACCACCTGCTCAAAGGCAGCGAATCAGATACCGGGATGACAACTGACCGCATAGTAGTCTTCGACGACCCAGTTTCCAGTCTCGACAGCGACATTCTCTTTATTGTCGGCAGTCTCATCAAAGGTCTAATTGATGAGGTGCGCGCGGGAACGGGAAACATCAAACAAGTCTTCTTGTTCACGCACAACGTCTACTTTCACAAAGAGGTTACTTACGTTCCAAGACAGAAGGGTGTATCACCAAACGAGAGGACGTATTGGATCGTGCGAAAGCCCGGGCTGGTGTCGAAGATCGATAGGTGCCCAACTAACCCGATCAAAACGTCCTACGAGTTGCTGTGGGCGGAAGTGCGGAAGCCCGAACGCTCGAATCTCGCTATTCAGAACACCTTGCGGCGCATCCTCGAAAACTATTTCAAGATTCTTGGCGGTATCGATCTTGACGATCTCTGCGCGATGTTCGACGGGAAGGAGAAGCTCATCTGTAGATCGCTGTGCTCATGGGTGCATGACGGGTCGCACTACGCGAGCGACGACCTCTACGTCTCGATTGATGACTCGATGGTGGACTCCTATTTGAAAGTGTTCAGAGCGATTTTCGACAAGTCAAGTCACAGCGCACACTACAGAATGATGATGGGCGATGCCTTCGTGGAGACAGCACCTCTGGCGGCGCCGGCATGAGACGTTCTGTAGTCCATCGCCTAGCAACCGGTTGCAGCGGACGGCCCATTGCGCGATCCGCCGCTGAACCGGAGTGTTTTGGCATGCTCAATACCTGAATTGCGATGCGCCATAGCCTTGCGAGCCGGTTTCGCGCCGTGAACGAAAGGACGCTCAGTGGTCGAATCGAATTCTGATCGCACTCGCCATCAGGCGAACGGCGACGGCGACCTCGTAGACATCTGGTTCGCCCTCCGCCGCTCCTGGCGCCTACTGGCCCTGGCAGTCCTCGCCGGCGCCGCCATAGGCGTAGCCATCGCCCTCATCTCGCCGCCAGTCTACGAGGCCACCGTCACGATCCTCCCCGGCGAGCAAGGCCCCGAGCCCGGCATCTTCGGCGCGGTCGCCGCGATGACCGGTCTCAGCCTCCAAGGCGCGACCTCGTACGAGGAGATCTACGGCCGCATCCTCGTCTCCGACTGGCTGCTGGATCAGTTGCTGGCCCGCTCCTGGCCCGCCGGCTCCGGAACCGGCACCGGCGCCGACAGCCTCACCCTCCACGAACTGGTCGGCCTCGACCCGCCCGGGGGCGAGGGCGCCAGCCGGATCGCCGACGAAAAGGCGAAGCGCCGTCTCCGCAACTCGGTCCTGGGCTTCTTCCGCGACACGAAGTCCGGCTTCATGATCCTGTCGGTCAAACTGGAGCGGCAGCCCGTCGCGGCGGCGGCCCTGGCGAACCACTGCGCCGGGCTCCTGGACGTCTTCAACCGGCAGGTCCGCAGCTCGAAGGCCAAGGACCATCGCATCTTCTGCGAGGTGAGCCTGGCCGACGTGGCGGAAGAGCTGAAGGCCCTCGAACAGGATTTGACCGCCTTCCTGGAGGAGAACCGCACCTACGCCTCTTCGCCCGCCCTGCTGCAGCAGTTCGGGCGCCTCCAGCGGGAGGTCGAGGCGCAGACGACGGTCTGGGTCGAGCTGCGCAAGCAATATGAGCTGGCGCGGCTGGAGGAGAACAAGTCCTCAATCTCTATCGACGTGCTCGACGAGGCTTCGGTGCCCCTCCGACCCGTAGCACCGCGGCGGGCTTTCCTCGTCGTCGTCTGGGCTTTCCTCGGCGGTGTGGTCGGCGTGGTGGTGGCGTTCTACCGTCTGGTCGTGCGCCGGCGCTACGGCCATGGTTGATGCGGGTCGACCGCGGCTGAATTCCCTGGGAGCCGGAGTTTCTCCGTGGATCACACGCCTGGCCCTGGCCGGCACGGCGGTCTTCGCCCTCTACCTGGCCGGAGTCGGGCGTTGGCTCCTGCTCGCCTACATCGTCTATACGGTGTTGGAAGCCGGCCGGCAGGTGTTCCGCCGTCCGGGAACCCCGGACCCGGTCATCCTGTTTACTATAGGATGGGTCGCGCCGTTCGCCCTGACCTGGATCCCCGTCGAGCGGTTCATCTTCAAGGTCGAACCCCTGTCGCGCCAGGCCGACCTGACCTGGCTGGGTTGTCTGCTTGTTTTCCTATATTTCAGTGCCGTGGCGGGGGCCGTGCTCGACAGCGTGAGCGGACGAGGCCGGGCCAGCCCCATCCCGACCAGCCCGCCTATCCCTTGGTCATTCACCGTCCTGACCATGGCCGTCAGCAACTTCGGCTTCGCGGTGGCAGCTGCTGCGAACGGACTACGCCTGCCGGTATTTCAAGCTGACGTCACAGTTGCAGCAGCTGACTTTTTCAGCATCCGTGGGACGTCATCTCTATTCGACCTCGGCAAAGTCGGGGTTCTCCTTTGTGCGTGGTGGATCGTGTGGCTTGTTCGGCGGGGTTCTGGTGGGCGTAAGACCCTTGTGACCATTGTACTCATCGCGATCTACATCGTGGAGCAGGTCCTCATTGGCAAGCGCATGGGATTGCTGCTGTCTTCGGGCGCTCTGATTATCGTTCTGGCCACATTGAGGGTCCTCCGGGTCCGGCACTTGGCAGTCGCAGTTCTTCTGGCAGCTTTCTTCGTCGCCGCCAATGCCTACATTCGAGCGAAGCCGTATTTCGAGTCGGGCTTCCGTGACGAAAACGTCAGTGCCCTGGGTGACTTGTGGCAACTCGCTATCTTGCAGCCAGTTGTTTATGTGACAGAGACTTTCGGAAGCCTGGAGACCGTGGCCCAGGGAAGGCTTGATCCCACCCGTGTTGACTGGCGGGATTACGTGTTTCGAAATCCGGATGATGCGGCCCTGGAAGCCCCGGACGATGCGTTTCTAGAGCTTCGAGGGCGCGGCAAGATGGTTCCCTTTGTCGGCACCGCCATCGCCGCTGGGGGTCCGCTGGCTGGGGTCCTCATCACAATCCTGTTTGCGGCTGCCGTCTGGGGCGCCTACGCTTGGTCAAGTCGTTCGCTTGGGGTCATCATCTACGCGGACCTGGGGGCGAAATACTTGGTCGTTTGGACCGGCAACTACCTGGTGAACGGTGGTACGTACTACAACTTGGCGTATGCGTTCGCGTTGTTGCTGCTCGCGGCCATAGCGCGTGCGGGGTGGCGCGACCGGGCCGTGGCGGGCGGCCCCGCAGAGGATAGGTGAGTTCCGTCGTGCGCATCATCGCACTCACCAGCGGTGTCAGTTACCCCTCAAGCAGGTTGCGCGTAAGGCAGTGCGTGCCAGCTTTGGCCCGGCAAGGGGTCAATGTCCAGGAGTTCTGCCCCCGAATTGCGCAGCATGTGGAATTGCCGGGGGTATTGGGTCGGGTCCGGCGGCGCTATCTTTTCCCGGTCGTGGCTCTCCAGACAGCCGCCAATCTCGCGGGCCGCGTGCCGGCGGTCGTGGCCAGCCGTGGTGCTGACCTGGCCTGGATCAGCCGGACATTCGTGATCGGCCTGGAAGAGACCGTTAGATCATTGCGATGTCCACCGATTCTGGACGTCGATGACGCGATCTGGTTGACCACCCCCCGGGGGGTGTCAGCGGCGGCCGCGTTCGCGCAGCGGATGGCCGGCGTCATCGCTGGGAATGCGTACCTGGCGGAGTGGTACGGCAGATATTGTCCCAATGTGCAGATCGTTCCGACGGCGGTGGATTGCAGTCGCTTTGAGCCTCCGCCCGCCGGTACCAACGGCAGTTTCACCATCGGCTGGATGGGTACCTCCGGCAACTTTGGTCAGTTGGCTATCGTCCGCGATGCCGTGGAACGGTTCCTGCGGGCCTATCCCGATGCACGTTGGCTTCTGGTCGCCGACCGGAGTCCGGGTTGGTGGCCACACGGATCGGCCCAGCACGAGTTCGTCCGCTGGTCGGCGGCGCAGGAGGTCCATTTGATGCAGCGGATGAGTGTCGGCCTGATGCCGCTGGAAGGCTCGCCCTGGACCCGTGGTAAGTGCAGCTACAAGATGCTGCAGAGCATGGCGGTTGGTTTGCCGGTGCTTGTCTCTCCGGTAGGAATGAATGTCGAAGTATTGGCTATGGGGGAGTGCGGTCTTGCCGCGCACACCGAGGAAGAATGGTATTCGGCATTCGTAGCGCTTAAGCGGGACGAGGCGCTGCGTGAGGCCCTTGGCCGCGCGGGGCGTTGCCTGGTCGAAACGCACTTCGACGTCCCCGTGATCGCGGCCAGGCTTGCTGAGGTGTTCCGAACTTGGGGTGACAAGTGAAGATACTCGTCAACGCCTCAAACCTGGTCGTCGGCGGCGGCGTCCAAAAAGCCGTCCAGTTCGTCCGCGCCCTCGCGACCTGGGGCCAGGACCACCAATGGCATGCCGTCATCTCCCCGCAAGTCGAAGCCGGTCTCGGCACGATCCCCGAAACCCCACACGCGGTCATCGAAACCGCCTCGGTTTCCCCGGCCAGGCTGCTCGCCGGGAGGGTGACGACGGGGCGGATCGCTCGCATCGAGCGCGAGTTCGCGCCCGACGTCGTCTTTTCCGTCTGCGGCCCCGTCTACCAGCGCTTCCGCGCCACCCACGCCATGGGATTCGCCGTGGGCTGGCTCACGCACCCGTCGTCCCTCGCCTGGCAGGCCCTGCCGTCCCGCTACCGCAGCTTCCTGTTCCGGATGCGGCTCGCATGGTACGCCGCCTGGGTCCGCCAGGCCGACGGCTGGATCCTCGAGACCCACACCGCCGCCCACGGCATGACCCAGCGCCTGGACGCCGCTCCCAGCCAGCTCCACGTCGTGCCCAACTGCTGCTCCGATTTCTACTTCGACGCCGCCCGCGAGGGTGCCTCGCCCCACCCGGCCCTGGCCGCCCGCCCGCAGGGCGAACACCGCCTGCTGGTCTTCACCAGCTACAAGCCCCACAAGAACCTGGAGATCATCCCCGCCGTGGCGGCCGAGCTGCGGCGGCTCGATCCCGCCACCCCGGTCCGCTTCGTCTTCACCCTGCCGGACCGTTGGCCCTGGCACCGGCTGCAGGCTAGGGCCGGCCACCTGGGCGTGGCCGATCTGCTGGTCAACGTGGGGCCGGTGCCCGCCTACGCGGGGCCCGAGCTCTACGCCGGCTGCAGCGCCCTGTTCATGCCCACGGTCCTGGAGACGTTCTCGGCCGCCTACCCCGAGGCCATGTGCATGCAGCGGCCGATCATCACCTCGGACCTCGATTTTGCCCGTGACATCTGCGGCGACGCCGCCGCATATTTCGACCCCACGGCCCCGCGGGTGGCCGCCGACGCGGTGCTCCGCGTCCTGGGGGACCCGGCCCGGGCGGCCGAGTTGGTGGCCCGCGGCCGCGAGCGCCTGCCCTCCTTCGGCACGGGGCAGGAGCGGTTCCAGGCCACCCTGAGCGCCATCCTCACCATCGCCCGGGACCGGGAGAAGGGGACCAGGTGACCGACCAGCCCGCGACGCCGGCCGACCGTGCGTCCGACCCCACCCTGGCCCGCAACTCCGCCCTCAACGCCCTGGGCACCGCCCTGGTCTACGCCGCCTACCTCGTGGCCACCTTCGTCTCCAACAAGGTGCTGGTCGGCGTCCTGGGCGCCGTCGCCTTCGGCCTGTTCCAGGTCTGCCTGCGCCTGTTGTCGTACGTGACCCCGGGCGAGGGCCCGGTCTCCCAGGCCCTGAAGTGGATCGTCGCCAGCCGCCACGCCACCTCCGATCCCCAGGACCTCAAGCGCACCGTGGGCAGCGCCCTGGTCTGGTGGGGCTGGCTGTCGGCGGGCATCCTCGTGCTGGGCGCGCTGGTCAGCTGGCAGGCGCCCTTCTTCATGCGCGACATCCCCGCCGGCATGGAGCAGGTGGTGCGCCTGACCTGCCTGGTGCTGGTCCTGCGCACCATCATCAGCAACGGCGGCCGCGTCTTCGTGGCCCCGGTCCAGGGCGTGAACCTGGCCTACAAGGTGACCTTCACCGACGCCCTGCTGGAGGTGGTCAGGGGCGGCCTGCTGGTCGCGGCCGCGGCGATGGGCCTGGGCCTGCTGGGCCTCGCGCAGGCGCTGCTTCTGACGGCGCTGCTGTCGGTGGGCCTGTACTGGCGCCTGGCCCGGCGCTGGGTGCCCTGGTTCGGCATTGCCCGGCCCACGCGTCCGGACCTGGACCGGTTTTCGGGGTTCGGCGGCTGGCTGCTGGTCTCGAACGTGCTGTACCGGGTCCTGTTGATGAGCGACATCGTGCTGCTGGGCTGGGTCGCCGGCGGCGCCCGCGTCTCGGTGCTGACGTTCAGCCAGTACGTCTGCAACTTCGGCGTCACCGTCGTGGTGCTGGCGGCGGTCGCCGTCGCCCCCGGCCTGGGCCGCCTCTTGGGCAGCGGCGAGCACGCCCGCGCCCGCGCCGTGCGCGAGGAGCTGCTGGCCCTGTGCTGGCTCTCGACCGTGGTCGTGGCCGTGGGCGTGCTCCTGTGGAACGGCCCCTTCGTCACCCTCTGGGTGGGCGCCGAGTTCTTCACCGGCCACGAGGTCAACGCGCTGATCGTCCTGCTGTTCGCCCAGACCGCGTTCATCCGCCTGGACGGCCTGGTCATCGACGTCTCCCTGGACATCCGCCGCAAGGTGGCCTGGACCGCTTTCGCCACCGTCCTGGGGGTGGTCCTGGCGGTGGTCCTGGGGCGTACCCTGCACCTGGGCATGGCGGGGGTGCTGCTGGGCATGGGCATCGGCCGCGGGGTGCTGAGCCTGGTCTACCCGGTGATCGCGGCGCGCACCCTGGGCGCCCAGCGCGCGGGGCTGGGGGTGGCGTTCGTGCGCGCGTCGGTGGTGGGACTGGGGTTGATGGCCGGCGCCTGGTGGCTGGGGTCGCGATTGCCGGCGGTGGGGGTGCTGGCG
>JACZKN010000050.1 GCA_014859985.1 Candidatus Krumholzibacteriia bacterium
GGGTCCGCGCAGGCGCTGGCTGTGCTGCGCACGGCCGCGGCCGCGGGGCCCGCCTCCCCCCGGCTGGTCATCGCCCACCAGGACGCCTTCGCCGGGGACGCCGGCGGCGACCGGCTGGTCTCTTGGCTGGAGGATCTGGCCGCGCTGCCGGGCACGGCGTTGCCCATCCTGCTGCACGGCCGGCTGCCGGCGCCCCAGTTGGTGAGCTTCTTCCGGGCCGGCCTCTTCGACGCCTTGGCGGTCCCGGTCGACCAGCTCGACTGGGTGAACATGCTGATCCGGGCCGAACGGCGCCTCGAGCTCCGCCAGCAGGGCCGCCGCGCCCTGAGCGAGGCCGGCCGGACCCAGGGCCAGCTGCGCCGGCTGCGCCGGAGCCTGGGCGAGGAGACGGTGCGCTCGGCCGACGACCTGCTCAAGGCCCACGAGACCCTGGCCGCGGCCAACCGCCAGCTCACCGACGCCATGGCCGAACTCTCCCTGCTGTACCGCTTCGGCCGGCAGCTCAGCTCGGCCCGCAACTGGGACGCGGTGCTGCGGGAGATCCTGCGCAACCTCGGGGAGTTCGTGGGCGCCGGCGGAGCCGCCCTGATCCTGCGGGCCGCCCCCGGGGGTCCGTGCGCGCCGCGCCAGACCTGGCACTGGGACGAGCGGTCCTGGGACCGGGTCCTGGTGGACCTGCAGGACCAGGTGGACACCGCCGTGGCCGAGCGGATCATGGCCCCGGGAGTCTTCCGCATCGACCCCGCCGGCGAGGGCGGCGCGGCCGGTTCCCGCCGCATCATCGCCCTGCCCCTGGAGCACCAGGAGCTGGGGCTGGGCTTCCTGCTGCTGCTGTTCGCGGACCCGCCGGCACGGGCGGCGGCGGCCGAGCGGTACCTGCCCTTCCTGCAGGCCGTGCAGGTGGTGCTGAGCGAGGAGGTCGCCGGCGCGCAGATGCTGGACCGGATCCGGGACATCGGCGCCTTCAACGCGCGGGTGCTCGAGACCGTGCGCAGCGCCATCTGGGTCCTGGACGAGACGGGTCGCACCGTGTTCGCCAACCGCGCGGCGCGCGAGATGCTCACCGGCCGCCCGGCCGGCGGCGAGGCGGGCGACGACTTCCTGCTGACCATCGGCCGCGGGCGCCGGGTCGAGCCGCTGGCCGAGGAGGAGGGCCTGCCCGAGCTGCTGCTGGACGCGCGGCTGGACCTGGACGACCACACCGGGCCCCTGCCGGCCTTCCTGCGCCGCCGGCCCGAGGGCGTCCACCGGGGCGAGGGGCACATCGCCGGCGACGACGGGGGCCGCATCCCCGTCCTGGTGCAGACCAGCCTGATGCCGGGCCGCAGCCGGGACGAGCACTGGCTGGTGGTGGTGGCCGAGGACCTGCGCGACACCCGCATCCTGGAGGCGGAGCGGCTGCGCGCCGACCGCCTGGAGGGCCTGGTGGAGATGTCCGCGACCCTGGCCCACGAGATCCGCAACCCGCTGATGGGCCTCAGCGCCCAGGCCGAGCTGCTGGCCGAGCACCTGCACGCGGACGACGACCGCCGCCGCTACCTGGACGTGATCACCCGCGAGGTGGGGCGCATCGACGATACCATCACGCGCATGCTCAACTTCGTCCGCCCCTACGCGCCGGCCCTCGGCCCGGTGGACCTGGGGGCCCTGGTCCGGGACGCCCTGGACCTGGCCCGGCCGCGGGCCGCGGCCCGCGGCGTGCGCCTGGAACTGGAGGGGCCCGCCTCCGGGGCCGGGCGCGGCGCGGGCCTCGTGGCCGACGGGGGCCAGCTGCAGCAGGTGCTGCTGAACCTGATCATCAACGGCGTCGACGCGGCGCCCGAGGGCGGGCGGCTCCGGGTCGTGCTGCGGGACGGGGGCCAGGTGGCGCTGGCCGATCCGGTCCGCGGCACCCGCCGCCGGGTGCCGGGCCTCGTGGTCGAGGTCCGGGACGACGGGCCCGGCGTCGCGCCGGCGGACCTGCCCCGCATCTTCCGTCCCTTCTACACCACCAAGAGCTCGGGCACCGGCCTCGGACTGGCCATCAGCCACAAGATCGTCACGGCCCACGGCGGCGAGATCGCCGTGGAGCGGGACGGCGGCGAAACCGTCTTCCGCGTCGTGCTGCCGCGGCGCGCCGCGGACGACGGGCCGCACCAACGGGAGGAAGCCTCATGAACGCCAGGATCCTGATCATCGACGACGAAGCCACGATCCGCGCCTCGCTGCAGGAGAGCCTGGCGGCCGAGGGCCACGAGGTGGAGACGGCCGAGAGCGGCGAGGAGGCCCTCGCCCGCATCCACAACCACGCCTACGACCTGGTGATCACCGACCTGCGCCTGCCGGGCGTCTCGGGCCTGGAGGTCATGCAGGCGCTGCGCAACCAGGGCAACCCGACGCCGGTGATCATGATGACCGCCTACGGCGACGTGGACAGCGCCATCGAGGCCATGAAGCTGGGCGCCTACGACTACGTGAAGAAGCCCTTCAAGCTGGGCGAGATGCGCAAGCAGGTGAAAGCGGCCCTGCGGGCGACCCCGGACCGCCAGGAGGCCGCGCCGGCAGGAGCGCCCGAGGAGCGTCCGGGGCGCGCCGCGAAGGTCCCGGGGGACGAACCCTACATGCGCATGATCCGCGCCTGCCCCGGCCTGGCGAAGGTGGCCAACCTGCTGGCCAAGGTGGGCTCGAGCAAGAGCGGCAACGACACCTCCATCCTCATCACCGGCGAGTCGGGCTCGGGCAAGGAGATCGTCGCCCGCGCCGTGCACGAGGCCAGCCAGGGCCGCGGTCACCGCTTCATGGAGATCAACTGCGCCGCCGTGCCGGAGACCCTGCTGGAGAGCGAGCTGTTCGGCTACGAGAAGGGCGCCTTCACCGACGCCAAGACCCGCAAGGAGGGCCTGTTCGAACTGGCCGGCAGCGGCACCATCTTCCTGGACGAGATCGGGGAGATGGGCATCCTGCTGCAGAGCCGCCTGCTGCGGGTCCTGGAGAACCGCCGTTTCCGCAGGGTCGGCGGCAAGGACGACAACGACGTGCGGGCCCGCATCGTGGCGGCCACCAACCGCCGGCTGGGCGACGCCATCGCCCAGGGCGCGTTCCGCAACGATCTCTATTACCGGCTGCAGGTGGTGGAGATCGACGTGCCGCCCCTGCGCGAGCGGCCCGAGGACCTGCGCGTGCTGATTGACGCCTTCATCCGCGAGTTCAACGCCCAGATGGGTCTGCAGACCGAGCCGGTGGGGGACGAGCTGCTGGAGACCCTGCAGAAGTACCCCTGGCCCGGCAACGTGCGCGAGCTGCGCAACGTGCTCAAGCGGATCTTGATCCTCGACGAGCCCGGGCGCCTGGCGGCGGGGCATTTCCCCGAACACATCATCGCCGGCCGCAACCCCCGCACGGCCTCGGCCCACGAGGCCCTCGGCCAGGCCACCGGCCTGATGCCCCTGGCGGAGGTCGAGCGCCTGCAGATCCTCTACACCCTCGAGAAGACCGAGAACAACAAGTCCAAGGCCGCGCGCCTGCTGGGCATCAGCCGCCAGACCCTCAGGGAGAAGCTGCGCCTGTACGAGCAGACCGGCGGCGGGGACGACCTCGAGGCGGACGAGGCGGAAAGCTAGGCGCCCGGCACCGAGGCGGTGGACGACGGCGGGGCGCCCCGGAGGCGCCCCGCCGTCGTTGTCCCCGCTGGTCGATTCCTGGGCACCGGGCGCCCCGAGCC
>JACZKN010000415.1 GCA_014859985.1 Candidatus Krumholzibacteriia bacterium
CGGCCCCGGGGGGCGCGCGGCGGCTTCGTGATGGTGTCGGTCATGGGGTCCTTCCGGGAGCCGCGCGGGGGCGGCCGTCGACTGGGCGGTCCAGGGCATCAGGGGCGTGGCGGCCGCGCGCACGGCGCGGCGGACCTACTCAATACACGACAGGGGACCGGGTGATCAAGCCCTTCGTTCCCTCAACCGGGAGGCCGCCCGGCGGGTCCCAGCTCCCGCAGCAGCTCGAGGTCGCCGCGGCGGATGACCCGCAGCAGCAGCAGGGCGCCGGCGTACAGCACGGTCATCAGGGCGGTGGTGGCCAGGAACGGTCCCCAGGCCTGCAGCGGCAGGCGGGTCGGGCCCGTGCCCCAGGCCGGGGCGGCCAGTTCCAGGATGCCCACCGTCGCCGCCCAGGCCAGGGCCGTGGCGGCCACCGGCCCCAGGAGGGCCCGGGCCAGGGGGATGCGGAAGGCGGTGGGCTGCAGCCAGCGCAGGTGCATGGCGGTGCTGACGAAGACCCCGACCAGGGTGGCCCAGGAGGCGCCGAAGTAGCTGTAGCGGGGGATCAGGAAGGCGTTCACCGCCACGTTGGCGATCATGGCGACAAGGCCGATGGTCACGAAGGCCCGCTCCCGGTTCGCGGTGATCAGCAGCCGGCCGAAGATGGTGTTGGCCGCCTGCACGGGCAGGGCCCAGATCACGATCATCAGGACGGGCACCGAGTCGGGAGACTGGCCCGTCGGGTCGAAGAAGCGGATCAGGGGACCGGCGGTGAAGGTCAAGAAGAGGGTCAGGGGCACCACGGCCGCCAGCATGAACCTCAGGGCCCGCTCGCCCAGGCGGGCGGCGGCCTCGGCGTTCTCCATGCCGTAGCGGGCCATGGCCGGGAAGAGGGCGAAGCCGAAGAGGCCCGGCAGCAGGATCATGATGTCCAGGGCCCGGTGCCCGAGCACGTAGACCCCGGCCGGCGCGTCGCCCAGCATCTCCTTGAGCATCACCGTGTCCACCTTGGCGTAGATGATGCCGAAGGTGGTGGCCATGAACATGGGCAGGCCCAGGCGCAGCATCCACAGCATGCCCGGCACGGGGCCGGCGCCGGCTTCCCGCCGCCAGGGTCCGCAGTGGCGGATCATCAGGGGCGCCGCCACCGCCAGGCGGACCACGCGGCTGACGACGTTGGCCCAGACCACGCCCATCAGGCCGTGGCCCTGCTGCAGCCACAGCCAGCCCAGGCCGAAGTAGACCAGGGCCGAGACGATCTGGCTGGTGGACTGGTGCTCCACCTTCTCGTGGGCCTGCAGCACCGCGTCGCAGGCCATGGCGGTGGACTCGATGAAGATGGCCAGGCCCGTGACCAGCACCACCGCGGTGTTGAGCTCGGAGTAGCCCATGGCGCCGATGTAGAACCACATCGCCCCGTAGCAGACCGCGCCCAGCACCCAGCGGATGCGCAGGGTGGCCCACAGCAGGGGGCCGGTCAACGCCCGGTTGCGGGTGATCTCGCGGGTCAGCAGGGTGCCCAGGCCCCAGTTGGTGACCACCAGCAGGATGGCCGTCAGGTCGGTGGCCGAGCCCCAGATGCCGATGCCCTCGGTGCCCAGTTCGGGGGTCATGAAGCGGATCAAGAGCGCGCTCAGCGCCCGGCCGAACAGGACGCCCACCGTCAACAGGACGGTGTTCTTGGCGACGGTGCGGGTGGCGCCCACGCGGGATCCTTCCTCGGGCTCAGAACAGCCCGCGCGTCACGGCGGTCAGCACGGGCCCTTCCGTGCCGTCCAGGGACCAGGTCAGGTCGATGCGCGTGACCTGGGTGTTGGCCGAGCGGGTGGGCCCCAGGCGCAGGCCGAAGCCCGCCTCGTGGCGCGCGTCGGCCAGGCCGCGCGCCTCGTCCCGCCACCAGGCGCAGCCGCCGGCATAGTGGACCGCGCCGCCCAGGCGGAACAGGCCCAGCACCTCCCAGGGGGTGACCTTGCCCTGCTCCGCGTTCCAGCGCACCAGGCGGTCGCCGGCCATCCCGTCGAAGTCCAGGGTGCGCAGGCCGCGGTCCAGGCCCAGGACCAGGGCCCGGTTGCCGGCCAACCGCGCGCCGTGGGCCGCCTCCACGAACACCCGCGACAGCCAGGGCGCGCGGGCCGCGCCCGTCTGGGCCAGCCAGGCGCCCAGCACCTCGACCCGATGGGTGCGGACGTCCGCACCGCCGGCCTGGGCCTCCCCCCACAGCCGCAGCATGCCGAAGCTGCGGCCGGCCCGGAGCCACTTCTGGGCGGTGCCTTCGACCCGCAGGACGCCTTCCCCGTCGGCCGTCGTCGACCCCACGGCGCCCCCGGCCGGGCCGGCCTTCAACTCCAGGGACCCGTCCAGGGGCAGATCCTCCTGCGGGCCATACTGCAGCACGAAGCGCGCTTCGGTCCAGCGCCGTCCCACGGTCTGCATCCAGGCGAAGGGGTACACGCGCACACCCGTCTCCCGGGCCATGGGCCCGCCCGGGGCGGCCAGCCAGGCGAGGTCGGCGTCGCGGCCGTCGGAGAGCTCGTCGAGCGGAGCCACCCGCCAGTCGGCCTCGGTGACGCGGACGCCGCCGCCCAGGCGCCAGATGCGGGGGGCGCCCCGCGCGGTCGTGCGCCAGATGCCCTGCAGCTCGGCCCCCGTCTCCCGCCAGGGCAGGCGGCTGTAGAGGCTGACCTCGGCCGCCGGATCGAGGCCCGCCGGCCCGGCGTTGGACAGGTACCAGCGGGGCCGGGCCTCCACGTCCCAGACGTTGGCGTCGATGCCGCGGGCGTCGTCCAGGGCGAACAGGGGCCGGCTCAAGAAGACGTTGCGCACGTGGCCGTCGCCGGTCTGGGACCAGTCGAGGCCGAACCACAGCGGCCGGCCGAAGATGCGGCGCTTGCGGTACCACACGTTCCACCAGGAGCGGTCCTCGTCGGCGCCGGCGCCCGCGCCGACGGTGACGCCGTAGCCCAGGAAGTTGCTCTCGGCGACCTTGATGTTCCAGCGCTGCTGCCCGCCCGAGGCCAGGCTGTAGCTGAGGGCGGTGGAAAGGGACCAGGACTCGCGCGTCGTCACCAGAACGTCGACGGCGCCGGACGCGGTGGTGTCCACGGCGACGACCTCGACGGCGTTCAGGAAGCCGAGGGCGCGCAGGTTGCGCGCCGTCTCCTCCAGCAGCGCCGGGTCGAAGGGCTGCCCCTTGGCAAACAGCAGCTCGCGCCGCAGCACCCGCTCGCGGGTGTCCGTGTGCAGGCCGTTCATCAGGCGGCGCATCAGGCGCACCGGCCCCTGGGCCGTCTCCACCTCCCGGGCCGAGAAGATGGGACGGGTGTCGAAGCGCACGTCACCGAAGCGCAGGGGGGGCGCCGCTTCCTGGGCGGCGGCGCCGCCGGCGGCGGCGAGAGCTGCCACGGCTGTCAGGACCGTGCGCCGGACTGTCTTGGCAGTTATGCCATATTGGCACACAAAACCTGACAGGCGGGGCTGCCGGGGACGGCGGCCCGGCAGGCCCCATGCGGGCTTCGCGGCGTTTAAACACAATGATATCAATAAGTTAAAGATGGCCAGCCACCTCGCCGCAAGAATGGGCACGCCCATTGTATTAGGAAGGGACGAGACACTGGAGACAACCGGCCGCCCGCGCGGCCCAACCCATACCACAGGCCAACCAGGAGGACCAACGATGAATACCCTGATCCCCGTGACCCGGATGCTGGACGCCGCCCTGAGCAACCTCGACTCCATGGACTGGACCGGGCCGGCCGCGGCCACGCCGCGGGCGGACATCCTCGAAGGCGAGAAGGAGTTCCGCATCGTGATGGACCTGCCCGGCATCGCCGCCCACGAACTCGAGATCAGCGTCGAGAACCAGGGGCTGTCCATCAAGGCCGAGCGCCGGATCGAGGTTCCCGAGGGCTTCGAGCCGCGCCGGCGCGAGCGGGCCGGCAACGTGGGCTTCACCCGCACCTTCCGGCTGGGCAGCGGCGTGGATCCCGAGGGCATCGGCGCCAACCTCAAGGACGGCGTGCTGACCCTGAGCCTGCCGAAGACGGAGCAGAGCCTGCCGCGGCGCATCGAGGTCCGCTAGCTGCAGACCGGCCGGACGACGGACCGACCGGCCCAGGGGCCGGGGAGCGATCCCCGGCCCCGCTTCGTCGCAGGATCCGGCCATCACGCACTTGCCACCGCGCGCGGGCGTGGCATAATGGCCCCATGAAACTCATCACCTTCACGCAGGGGTCGGGCCCGCGTCCCGGGCTGGCCCTGAGCGAATCCCTGGGAATCGACCTGCTGGCGGCCGACCCCACCCTGCCCGGCAACTGGCACGCCCTGTTCGCCATGATGGATGCGGTGCGCGCGGTCCACGACCGGCTGGCACCCCGGGCCGCGGCCGCCCGCAGCGGCGCGCAGAACCTGCCCTGGCTGGACCTGCGCAAGGTGCGGGTGCTGGCGCCCATCGTCCTGCCCCAGAAGATCATCTGCGTGGGCCTGAACTACCGCGACCACGCCGAGGAACAGAACAAGCCCCTGCCGCCGCGGCCGCTGCTGTTCAGCAAGGCGCCGTCCTGCCTGCAGATGCCGGGCGGGCCCATCGAGCTGCCCGAGGACCTGGACCAGGTGGACGCCGAGGCGGAGATCGCCGTGGTGATCGGCAAGCCGGGGCGGCGCATCCCGCGCGAACGCGCCCGCGACCACATCGCCGGCTACACCTGTTTCAACGACGTCTCGGACCGGGCGGCCCAGTACGCGGACAAGCAGTTCTTCCGGGGCAAGAGCATCGACACCGGCGGGCCCTGCGGGCCGTGGATCGTCACGCCGGACGAGCTGCCGGACCTGGCCCACGGCCTGGACGTCACCTGCCGCTGGAACGGCGCGGTGATGCAGCACAGCAACACTCGCCAGCTGATCTTCCCGGTGGACGAGCTGATCGCCCACGCCAGCCTGAACATGACCCTGCTGCCGGGGGACATCATCTCCACCGGCACCCCCGGCGGGGTGGGCGTGTTCCGCGACCCGCCGGTGTTCCTGCGGCCCGGCGACACGGTCGAGGTGGAGGTCCAGGGCATCGGCGTGCTCAGCAATCCGGTGGTGCGCTGGACGCCGCCGGCGGACTGACCCGCCCGACCGTCAAGACGCTGCGCCCGGCGGTCTTCGGCTGCCGGGCACCCCCGGGCCGGATCTTGCGGAATGCCCTTGCGCCGCCTCGCCCGGCCCCGCGCGCCCAGCCCTCGATCCTTTTTTGTCGAGCCATATTTCGTTGTTCCCGAACGGGTTCCGGCGCTCCCGGCCGGCGGTCCGCCGTTCCTCGCCGCGGTGGAATGTTCCTTGCCGTTTCTCCCGTGGCCACCCGCCCCGACGGGCAGGTCGCAACGCGACGCTTATCGACACGACACCGCGACAGCATCATCGGAGCACCCACCATGGCCAGCGCCGCCAGCGTCAGCTTCCCCGTGATGACCTCGCTCCTGGCGAAGATGCCCGTCTACACCGCCTACCGCACCGAGTCCGAGGCCGCCGCCGCCGAGCGCGTCTACCGGCAGGCCCTGGGCGCGGTGCTGCGCCACTGCGGCGACCACCTGATGACGGTCCTGGAGCGCCGGCCCCAGGCCCTGAGCGGCGAGCAGGAACACCTGATCGGCGGCCTGGTCGAGCGCGTCGCCCGCATCTTCCGCCGGCTGGACCGCGAGGGCATCGTCTGCCTGGTGGGCGACTGCCACGCCACCATCAACGAGCTCGAGGAGCTGGACGCGCGCCTGATCCTCATGGTCGAGGAAGCCCTGTCCCTGGCCCGCAACCTGGGCCCGGACATGCCGACGGCCGCGTGGTTCAAGGACGACGCCGACCGCCTGGGCCACGACCTGGAATCGTTCAGCGAGATGGCCGAGGAGCGCAATTACCTGCTGGGGCTGGGCTGGGAATCGGAGTTCCGCTGGCCCGGAAGGAGTGGAGCATGAAAGGCGGCGAATCCCGGGGCCTGGGTCACGGCCGCGATTGGAGCGTGCTGCCGGCCGAGGGCGCGGCGTACGAGTGGACCATCGATCCGCAGCAGGGCCTGGTGCAGGGGCCGCTGGACCTGGAGTTCCTGCGCGGCCAGCGCGTCGCCCTGCACCTCGAACCGGGCCAGATCGCCCTGCTGGTCCGGGGCCGCTCCCTGCAGGCGGTGTTCCTGGACGGCGGGCACATCCTGGACATCGGCGACGGCGACGGCCAGATCCCGCCCGACTGCCGCCTGGTGTTCGTGGCGCAGACGCGGAGCCTGGACGCCTCGTGGACCCGGGACGATCCCCTGGACGCGGGCGACGGCGTGGCGGTCATCGGCAGCTGCACCCTGGCCATCAGCGGCCCCGGGCGCTTCTTCGAGACCTTCCTGGCCGGGCTCGAGGCCTGGGACGAACCGTTCCTGCTGCGCCTCGTGCGCCAGGCGGTGCAGGCCGCGGTGGCCGGGATGCTCGAAGGCGGCGAGGCCGACCCGCTGCGGCTGCAGGCCCGCCTGACCGCCCTGGATCCCGCCGAACTGGACGACGAGCTGGGCCCCTGCGGCCTGGCCTGCGTGCGCGCGGCTTTCTACACGGCGACGCCGCCGGTGGGAAGCGGCCGGGCTGCGGACGCTGGACAATTCACGTCCGTCCGGCGAGATTGACCGCAAGGGCCGGCGCCGTGCCGGCTCTCCCGGTTCCCCGAGCCGCGGCTCCCCGACCCCGGAAGGTCGACCGCATGGATGCCCGTTCGCCCGCCCGCTGCCGTCGCGCCCGCCGCGCCCTGGTCGCCGTCCTCGCGGTCGCGCTGCTGTGCGGCGCCGGCACCGCCGGAGCGCAGGATGCCGCCGACGCCGACGCCGACACCCTTGTCCTGCCGGAAGCGCCGGTCCTGGCCGCCATCGAGATCGTGGGCAACACCCGCACCGACGAGACGCTGATCCTGCGGGAGATGGGCCTGACGGTGGGCCAGCGGTTCTCCTACGACGACCTGGACGCGGTCTGGGACCACCTCGAGGACCTGGGCTACTTCGCGTTCGTGGACATGGAGTACGACGACGGTGAGCCGGACGAGGTCACGCTGCGGGTGCTGGTGGAAGAGGACATGACCACCGAGTACGGCCCGCTGGTGCGCTACGACCGCCGGCACAAGTACCTTCTGGGGGGGCGCTTCAAGCAGAACAACCTGCGCGGTCGGGGCGAGACCCTCGAGGCCGCCGTGTCGGTGCACTACATCCAGCGGGCCGAGCTGGAGTGGCGGCGGCGCTGGTTCCTGGGCGTGCGCGGCCTCGAGGCCCGGGTGGGCGGCGCCTGGGAGCAGGCCAACTTCGTCTTCCGGCCCACCGACTACGCGAAATGGGACGCGGGCCTGGAGCTGCGCTGGACCGTGGCCGGCCCGTTCTACCTGCTGGGGGGCGCGCTTGTCGGCGAGTTCCGCCAGCAGGACGACTTCCGCTGGGAGTTGCCGCCCCGCGGCGAGGGTTCGCCCACGGGCCTGGCCGACCATCCCGCCGGTATCGCCACCCACCGGGTTCTGACCGGCGGCCTGGGCCTGGACACCCGCGACAACCCCTACTACCCGCGCCAGGGCGGCTTCGCGGAGCTGCAGGCGCGCCGCTGGTCCAGCGACGACTTCGCCGGCTACACCGAGACCGTGGGCGACGTGCGGGTGTTCCTGCCCGTGCCCCTGAAGAAGCACGTGCTGGCCGCCCGCGCCTGGGGCCGCCGCACCGACGGCCCGGCCCAGCTGGACAACGTGCTCTACCTGGGCGGCGCGCCCTCGGTGCGCGGCTACCGCTTCGGCTCCCTGGAAGGCGACGAGGGCTGGCTGCTGTCGGTGGAGTACCGCGCACCCCTGTACCTGATGCCCATCAGCCCCCAGGGCGAGATGGTGGGCCTGGGCCTGCACCTGTTCGCCGACGCGGGCGACGCCTGGTACGAGGGCGCCGATCCCGGCCGGCCCAGCCAGAGCTGGGGCGGCGGCGCGCACCTGAACCTGGACACGCTGCAGCTGAGGTTCGAGGCGGCGCGCACCGACGGCGGGGACTGGGTGTTCGAGTTCATGGACACTTTCAACTTCTAGCTTGTGCCTTGAGGATTGTGTCCGACCCGGGACAACCAGTCCCCGACCGGTTCTGACCGGCCGATTCAGAACGCGTACCGCCGCCGCCGCTCGACCCGGTTGCGGGCCCCCCGCGTCGCGACCCCGCGCTCGTAGTACAGCCGCCAACGCCCAGGCAACCTGACCAGCGACGGGAACAGCCGCTCCGCCAGCACGTCCTGGACCGTCCAGGCCCGATCGATCATCCCCCGCGCCATCGCCGGCGTCGGGCTGCCCCGCACCTTCTCCCGCCTTCCCTTCATGTAGTTCCGCCACACCACGAACACCGCCAACCTCTCTGCCGCCGCCTGCCGGCGCTTTGACCAGGCGATCGTCTCCCGCTTGTGGTTCGCGCTGCTGTGGCGGATCAGGCCATCGACAAGGTTCGCCTCCCACAACGGGTTGCGATGATCCCGGCGCGCTTTGCTCGATGTCACCCGGTGCCGGATCCGCGGCGCCAGGCCGCGCATCGCCACCGGATAGGCCCGGTGGTTGTCGCTGTCGATCGTCACCTCGGCCTGGCTGCCGATCACCACCTCCAGCAGCTCGCGCATGTCCTTGCGCACCGCCTGGGGATCGGGACGGCCGTGCTGCCGCTCGAACTCGGCCCGGTAGCGCTTCTGGGGCTCGGTCATGGTCCCGCTGCGCCGGACCTCGCTGTCGGTGAAGTAGGGCACGAAGTCGGTGCCCTTTTCGACGGCCAGGTGGAAGTGGAAGGGTTGATACTGGGAACGCTCGAAGGTCACGAAGCCGTCGATCACGATGTGGGAGATGGGGTTGGCGTCCTGCATCATGACCGCGTGCAGGAGCAGGCAGTGGCGGCCCAGGCGCTCGAGGCGGCGGTCGACGGTGGCCGGGCAGACACCCAGGTCACGCGCGATCTGACGGTTGGCCATGCCGCCGACGGACTTCAGGATCAGTAGGGCGTCGAGCTGGGGCAGGCGTTGCCTGTAGGTGGTCGAGAAGGTCTGGGTGGAGAAGGAGCGGCGGCAGTGGGTGCATGTGAACCGCTGGATACGGTGCGGTCGCGCTTGTCGCCGGAAGAAGCCGGTCTTCTTGTAACGCCAACGCGGGCCGCCGGTGCCGTGGAAGGGGCAATCGGGGTTGGGGCAGAAGGGCGGGCGCCAATCGGGGTGGTGCTGTTGGGGGGTGAACATGGCCGG
>JACZKN010000416.1 GCA_014859985.1 Candidatus Krumholzibacteriia bacterium
CGCCTGGACCCGCGCCTGGGACGTGGCGGTCGTGCCGGCCGGGCGGCCCCGCGTCGATTTCCGGCCGGGCGGGGCCCAGGTCACGGCCTACGCCGAGGTCGAGGCCGTCTTCGCCGTCTCGACCCCTTGGCCGGTCGCCGCTGTTGCCTGGCGCCTGGACGGCGCCCCGGCCGGCGGCGACACCCTGCTGGGCCTGCTCCCGGAGGAGCCGGGCCGCCGCGAGTTGACGGTCTCCGTGCAGGTCGGCGACACCACCTTCACCCGGGTCTGGGACGTGGAGGTCCTGCCCTTTGCCGACGCCCGGCCGCTGGCGGTGACCGGCGTGACGGCCGTGGCCGGCGACGCGCCCGGGCACGCCGTGCTGGGCTGGGACCATTCCGACGGTTCGGTCCTGCCGCTGGAGGCCTACGAGGTCCGCTACCGCTGGGACGGCCCGCCGAGCGCAGCTTCGTGGGCCACGGACCCCGACCCCGGCGACTCCCCCTGGACTCCGGTGCAGGGACGCCACAGCCGGCTCTGCATCCCCGAGGACGCGGGCCCGCAGCCGGGCCGGGAGGTGTGGTTCGCGGTGCGGGCCCGCAACGACCGCGGCCAGCTGTCGCCGCTCGGCGGCGCGGTTGCCCTGCGCCTGCCGGGGCAGTGGTGGATCGAGGGCGAGTTGCGGGGGCCGGACGGGATACCCCTGGCCGGGGTGCCGATCCAGGACCGGGAGCACCTGCGCACCACCGTCAGCGGGACCGACGGCAGCTACCGGCTGGGGCCCTATTTCGAGCGGACCGGCGTGCAGATCGAGGCCGGCACGCCTCCGGCGGGTCCGGACCTCCCCGCCGATGCGGCCTGGCACATCGCCCGCAGCCCCGTCTTGACCGCCGACGGTCCCCGGCGCCAGGACTTCCTGCTGATCCCGCGGCTGGGCTCGGCGCCCGGCTGCTTCGTCTTCGACAGCCATTTCATGTGGTACCTGCGCACCATGACCAAGACCCGCCTGCCCAACTCGCGGCGGACCGACGTGCGGCTCTACCGCTGGTCCGAGTATCCCGTCACCGTGCACGTACCCGCCTGGGTCTCGCCCGAGGGGATCGACTACGGCGCCTGCGCGCGGGACGCGGTCGCCATCTGGAACGAGTCCCTGGGCGAGCCGTTCCTGACCCTGGTGGACGACCCCCTGGCCGCGCGCGTGCGCTTCCGCTACGACCTGGTCGGGGCCCCCAACTACGGAGTGGTGGAACTGGACCAGCCCGGCGACGGCGAACTGGTGATCGGCGACACGGTGCCGGAGCTCGTCTCGGTGCGCATGACGCCGCTGAGCCCCACCGTCGAGATCTGCACGGGGATCGCCCTGCACGAGCTCGGCCACGTCCTGGGCCTGATCGACCACGCCTTCTGCAACAACGTCCGCTACGTGATGTACGTGACCGCCGCCAACGTCCTGGAGGCGGGGCGGGACCAGGCCATCCACGAGGACGAACGGCGCGCGGTGCGCATGATCAGGGCGCTGCCCAACGGCTGGGACATGGGCGTCTACCCCCTGGACGTGCCCTGAGCGCGCCGGGCGCCTACTCCCGGCCGAGGGCCGTGATGGGATCCATGCGCGCCGCCTTGTTCGCGGGGTAGAGCCCGAAGAAGACGCCGATGGCCACCGAGAAGAGGGCCGCGCCGGCGGTGACCAGCGGCGAGACGGTGAAGGGGAAGCGCAGCACGTGGGTCATGCCCCACGAGGCGAAGTAGCCCAGCCCGATGCCCAGCAGCCCGCCGATGCCGGTCAGGGTGCCGGCCTCCACCAGGACCTGCAGCAGCACGTCGCGGCGGCGCGCGCCCACGGCCATGCGCACGCCGATCTCCCGGGTCCGCTCGGCCACCGAGATCAGCATGATGTTCATCACGCCGATGCCGCCGACCATCAGGCCGATGGACGAAAGCACCACCAGCACCAGCGCGATGCCGCCGGTCACCTTGTCCACGATCTCGCCGTACGTCTCCGAGGCCACCACGTCGAAGTCGTTGGGCTCGCTGGGCCGCAGCCGCCGGGCCTGCCGCACCGTTCCGGTGACGGCGGAGATGGCCTTGTCGGTGTCCCAGCCGTCGGCGACCGTCACGGCGATGTTGCGGTCCTCGAAGCCCTCGCGCAGCCCGTCCTTCTCGAAGGCGGTCCAGGGCACCACGACGTAGTTGTCCCCCAGGGCGCCGACGATATGCTTGCGCTCGCCCATGACACCCACCACCCGGTAGGGTCGGCCGTAGATGCGCAGCGACTTGCCGACCGGGTCCAGGCGCGGGAAGAGGTCCTGGCGCGGGCCGTAGCCCAGCACCGCCACGCGCTCGCTGGCCGCGACCTCGGCCGCCGTGAAGAAGCGGCCCTCGGCCACCGGGATGGAGAAGATCCAGGGGAAGTGCTCGGACGCGCCGAAGACCTGGACGAAGTTGGTGCGCTCGTCGCCGTACTTCAGCACGGTGCCCGAGTTGTTGGAAAGCTGATAGTCCACCACCCCCACGCCGGGGGTCGTCGCCAGGGCCTCGGCCACCTCCGGCAGCAGGTGGGGCCGGCGCAGCATCTCCTGCGGATCCGCGCCGCCCAGGCCGCTGTAGCGCGACACGTAGATGTACGGCCGGTTGCCCGAGACGATGTCGTCGCGGATGCGCCCGCTCAGCCCCGTGACGATGGAGAAGATCGCCACCAGCGTGGTCACGCCGATGGCCACGCCCAGGATCAGCAGCAGGCTGCGCATGCGGTGGCCGCGGATCGTGCGGAAGGCCTGCGCCACCCCCTCGGCCGCCGCGATGCCCCGGTAGGCGGGCGCGTCACTCATGGCGCAGCGCCTCCACCGGGTCGAAGCCCGCCGCCTTCCAGGCCGGCCAGGTGCCGAAGACCGCGCCGATCAGGAAGGTGGTGCCCAGGCCCAGGACCAGCGACCAGCCCGCCACCGCGAAGGGCAGGGGCGAGACCAGGGAGATGGCCCAGGCCAGCACCAGGCCGATGAGGATGCCGATCACGCCGCCCACCAGCGAGAGGGTGATGGCCTCCACCAGGAACTGCCACATGATGGACACGCGCCGGGCGCCCAGGGCCTTGCGCACGCCGACCTCGCGGGTGCGCTCGGTGACCGAGACCAGCATCACGTTCATCAGCACGATGCCGCCGACCACCAGGCTGATGCCCACCAGGGGCACCAGGGCCCCGTAGATGGCGCCGCTGATGCCGCCCCAGATGTCCAGCAGCTGGTCGCTGGTGCGGATGGCGAAGTCGTTGCGCTCGAGCGGCCGCACCCGGTGGCGGACGCGCATCAGGAAGGTGGCCTCGTCCTTCGCCTGCTCGAGGCGGGCCAGGTCGGCCGCGGCGACGCGCAGATCGAGGGACTCGCCCGTGCCGTAGAGCTTCTGCCAGGCCGTCACCGGGATCAGCGCCACCTCGTTGCGGTTCTCGCCCAGCACCGTGCCCCGGTCCTCGATCAGGCCGACCACGGTGAAGTGGCGGCCGCCGATCTTGACCTCGCGGCCCACCGGGTCGGCGTGGCGGGGGAAGAGGTCCCGGGCCACGTCCCAGCCCAGCACCACGGACTGGCGGCTGGCGGCGACGTCCACCGGGGTCAGCTGCCGGCCCGCGGCCAGGGGCACGTCCTCCAGCAGCGGGTAGTCCTCGGTCACGCCCCGCACGTTCACGCCGCGGTAGCTGCGTCCGCCGGCGCGCACCTCGGCCGAGCGGGAGATCCGGGCGCCGACGGTCCGCGCCTCGGTCATGCGCTCCAGCAGGTAGGTGCGGTCGTCCAGGGTCAGCTCGGGATTGGTCAGGGATTCGAGGAAGGCGTCGAAGTCGGTCAGGAACTGCAGCCCGTCCACCCGGGTGATGGTGAAGACGTCCGTACCCTCGTCCAGCACCACCTCCGAGACGTAACGGTCGGCGCCGTAGATCAGCGAGACCACGGCGATCACCGACATGGTGCCGACGATGTTGCCCAGCAGGGTCAGGAAGGTGCGCAGCTTGTGGCCGCGCAGGCTGGCCAGGGCGATGCGGACGCCTTCCAGGAGGTTCATCGGTCGTCCGCGCCGCGGCGGCCGCGCCGGTCGTTGCGCGCGGTCTCGACCCGCGCGCCGTCCTTCAGTTCGCGCAGGATGCGGAACGGACCCGTGACCACGGTCCGGCCCGCCTCGAGCCCGGACAGCACCTCGAAGTCGTCCTCGCCGGCGATGCCGAGCTCCACCGGGACGAACTTGGCGTAGCCGTCCTTGAGCACGAACACGCCCTCGGTCTCCTTGCGCTCGATCGCGGCGGCGGCGCTGTCGGCCCCGGCGCGGGCGCCGCGGGGCGTGAAGCCCAGTTCGGCCAGCGCCGCCTCCTGCTGGCGGGCGCGCTTGCCGCTGTAGCGGCGGATGTCCGCGTCCTGCAGCGGCCAGGCGCGCACCGTGACCGCGCCCAGGGGCACGGCCAGGGCCTGGGCACGCTCGGCCACCTTGATGGAGGCCTTGGCCGAAAGTCCGGGACGGATGTTCGCCGGCGCCTCGTCCAGGGTGATCTTCACTTCGAAGTCCACGGCCTCCCGCGTGGCGCCGGCCCGGATCCGCAGCGGGCTGTTGCCGATCTCGGTGACCCGGCCGGTGAAGGTGCGGCCGGGGAAGGCGTCGATGGTGACCTCCGCCGGCTGGCCCAGGGCCACGTCCACCACCTCGGTCTCGTCCACCTCGACCCAGGCTTCCATGGTGCCCAGGTCGCTGATCGTCAGCAGCACCGTGCCGGGGTTGTTCAGGGTGCCCATGATGGCGTTCTCGCCCTCCTCCACGTTCAGGCGGGTGACGACGCCGGCCATGGGGGCGGTCAGGGTGACCTTGGTCAGGTCGTGGCGGGCCTTCGCGAGGTTGGCCTCGTACTGCTCGATGCGGTGGCGGGCGGCCTCGACCCGGGCCTGCTCCACCCGGGCGCCGGTGCGCGCGGCGGTGACCGCCTCCTCCGAGGCCAGGTCCTGCTGGAACAGCTGCTCGGCCCGGTCGCGGTCCAGCACGGCCTGGTCACGGGAGGCCTCGGCCAGGCGCAGGTCCGCCTGGGCGGTCCGGATCGAGGCCTCCAGGCCCCGCACCGCCGCTGCGTATTCCGAAGGGTCGATCTCCAGCAGCAGGTCGCCCGGGGCCAGGCTCTGCCCCTCGTGGACCGCCAGGTTGACGATGGTGCCCATGGCGTTGGCCGAGACGTCCACCTTGCGCTTGGGCTCGATGGTCCCGGAGCAGTCCACCGTCGCGGTCAGGTCCTTGAGTGCCGCCTGGCCCGTCTCGACCGTCGCCTCGGCCTTGCCGCCGCTGCGCAGGATCGACACGACCACGGCGCCGAGGACCGCGACCGCCAGGATGGCGAGGATGACCTTCTTCACGTCCGTTCTCCCGTCTGGTTGGTTCCGGCTACATGAAAAGCAGGGCCAGGCCCACCGGCACCGCCATGCACAGGGCCCAGGGCAGCAGCACCGCGGTGGCGGCCGCGCCGCGGCCCATGGCGAAGACCCGCTGGAAGCCGATCACCAGCACCACCAGCCCCCACCAGGTGAAGAAGTCGCCGTAGGCCACCAGCACCTGGTAGAGCTTGGACGCGGGCTCGAGGCCCGGCGCCAGGGCGACCAGCCCGAAGTTGACGCGTTGCACCGACTCGGTGGCCAGCACCAGCGGCACCTTCACCGCCGATCCGAGGACGAAGGGCAGCAACGCCGCCCACGAGGTGACGCCCACGGCCTGGCGGAAGGTGCCCTTGCCGCCGCCCATGCGGGCGAAGAAGCCCAGGATGACGCCGAAGACCAGCACCATCACCCACGCGGTGAAGGCGGCCCCCACGGCGGTCCCGATCCGCTTGCCCGGCGCGGGGTCCATGGCCTCCTCGTACTGCTGTTGCCACTGCTCCTCCGGCACCATGCGCATGAGCCGCGACTCGCGCATCACCTCCAGCTGCTCGGGGCCGGAGATGGGCGACGTCAGCCAGGCGAAGGCGCCCATCGTGACGAAGATGAGCAGGCCGGCGTGCCACCAGCGGGGGGCGACGCCCACGTGGTCCATCAGGCGGCCCGGCCGGGCCACCAGGTCGCCCAGGCGACCGGCGAAGGTGTCGTTCACGGGTTCGGCCGGGGGGCCGGCGGCGAGATCGTTCACGGTTCCTCCTTCGGTTCGGGGAGGGGCCGGTCCGGGTGACCCGGATCGGCCGCACGCTGCGGATGCTCCGGATGCAGGCGCGGCAGCACGCGGCGGCCGGCGCGGGCCAGGGGCGAGTCGGCTTCCGCGCGCGCCAGCGCCGCCGTGCCCCGCCCGGGGTCGGCGTGGTGCGCCAGCAGCTCGCGGGCGAACGCGCCGCTCTCGATCTCGGCCAGGATCGCCCGCAGGCGCTCCCTGACCGCGTCGTCGATCACCCGCGGCCCCCGGGTCAGCCCGCCGTAGGCCGCAGTACCGCTGATCCGCCGCCGCAGGCCGGCCAGGCCGTGGCGGTGGAGCAGGTCGGTGATCAGCTTCAGTTCGTGCACGCACTCGAAGTAGGCGTTCTCCTCGCCGTACCCCGCCTCGACCATGATGGCGAAGGCCGCTTTCACCAGTTCGATCACGCCCCCGCACAGCACCGCCTGCTCGCCGAACTGGTCGCTGACGCACTCGGCGCCGAAGGTGGTGACGAAGCCGCCGCCCTGCAGGCAGCCCACGGCCAGGGCGTACGCCGCCGCCAGCTCCCAGGTTGCAGGCGGCGAACCGTCCGTGACCGCCAGCAGTCCCGGCACGCCGCCGCCCTGGGCGTGGGCCGCCAGCAGCATGTCGCCCTGGCCCTTGGGGGCCACCAGGAAACAGGGCCGGCCGGGCTCGGGCACGACCTGGCCGAAGGCCACGGCGAAGCCGTGGGCGAAGCCCAGGGCCGCACCCGGCTGCAGGTGGGGAGCCACCTCGGCCGCATAGGCCGCGGCCATGGCCTCGTCCGGCAGCATGAGCATCACCACGTCGCCGGCGGCGACCGCGTCGGCCACCGGCAGCACCCGGCAGCCCTCGGCCCGGGCCAGGTCGCCCCGGGC
>JACZKN010000417.1 GCA_014859985.1 Candidatus Krumholzibacteriia bacterium
CGCACCGGCACCCACGGCCTGCGCGAGATCGGCGGCTCCACCTACCCCCAGGTCTTCGGCGCCCTGGACGGCACCGGCGTCTGCGTCAACGTCTGGTACCGCGAGGCCATGAGCACCGCCACCGACTTCATGGCCCTGATCCGCCTGTGGGACTCCGACACCTCCGTCTTCACCCACCACGCCGTCGGCACCGGCGTCTGGACCGGCGCCTCCACCACCCACTACAGCCACCACACCGAGGGCTGGGTCTACACCCCGTCGGTCCTGCCTCGCGTGCCGGGCTGGCGGCACCTGTCCATCGCCATGGCCGACGCCACCGCCGAGCTGCGGGTCGACGGCACGCCGCTCGCCACCCTGGACGTGCTGGACCCGGCACTGATCAACCGCTTCTCGGTCGAGGGCTACCGCGGCGGCACCGGCTGGTTCGACGACGCCTACGTCAGGCGGTACACCGAGCCCGAGCCGACGGTCGCCGTGGGCCCGGCGGTGGTGGCGGGGATCGATCTGCCCGGGCCGGCGCCGTCGATCTTCCTGGAGCAGAACGTCCCGAACCCGCTGAACCCGGCGACGGTGATCGCGTTCTCGGTGCCCCGGGAGGGCGCGGTGCGGCTGCAGGTATTCGACCTGCAGGGCCGGGTGGTGCGCACGCTGGTCGACGGGGTACGTTCGGCCGGCCGGCACGAGGTCAGCTGGGACGGCCGCGACGAGCGGGGCGGCCAGGCCGCCAGCGGCACCTACCTGTACCGCCTGGTCGCGGCCGGGGAGGTGACCGGCAGGAAGCTGACCCTCGTGAAGTGACCGCGGAGTGCGCCGCGAACCAGGGATAATGAACGCGGCTATCCATTGTCCTTGATTCCTGTCGGCGGCTTCCGGTAGAATACGATACGGCAAATTCCAGGACATAAACGCCAATGATGTTCGTTATCAACAAATGGGGGAGACCATGAACACAATTCGCTTGAACGCGCGTTTGGCTTTGCTGGTGCTGGTCCTGTGCGCAGGCGCGGCGCTGCCGGCCTCGGCCCAGGACGTGGGCGACTGGGCCTACCAGATGCCGGTCTCGGTGACCAATCCGGGCGCGACCCTGACGGACTACCAGGTCAAGATCGTGCTCAACGGCACCAACTTCGACTTCACCCTGGCCGAGCCCGACGGCGCCGACCTGCTCTTTACCGACGTCGACGGCGAAGTCTTCTACCCGTACTGGATCGAGACCTGGGACGCGGGCGCGCAGCAGGCGGTGGTCTGGGTCCGGGTGCCCGAGCTGCCGGCGGGCGACACCTCGGTGGTCGCCATGCTCATGGGCAATCCCGCGGCCGAGCCCCGGAGCGACGGCGCGGCCACCTTCCTGTTCTACAGCGGCTTCGAGGAGCTGGCGGGCCAGACCGGCATGAACGCGCCGGCGCCCCTGGTCACGCCCACCTACGACGGCTCCGGCCAGGTGGTGCACCCGGACGTGATCCACGTGCCCGGCGGCTGGAACGGCTACGAGTACTGGATGGCCATGACTCCGTACCCCAACAGCAACGACAACTACGAGAACCCGTCGGTGCTGGTCAGCAACGACAATCTGACCTGGGTCGTGCCGCCGGGGGTGACCAACCCGCTGGAGCCCGAGCCCAACGGCCACAACGACGACACCGACATCCTGCTCGTCGGCGGCGAGATGATCATCTACTACAACGAGACCAACAACAACGGCAACACCTACATCAAGCGCCTGGCCTCGACCGACGGCGTCTTCTGGTCCGACGCCGTGACCGTCATCACCCTGCCCAACTACGTCATGTCGCCGGCGGTGATCCACGACGGCAGCCTGTACCACATGTGGTACGTGCGCTCGGCGGGCGGCTGCTCGGCGCCGTCCCAGGCCTTCTACCACCGCACCTCCCTCGACGGGATCGCCTGGGGCCCGGAGGAAGCGGCGACCATGGACCATCCCGGCCGCGTGCTCTGGCACTTCGACGTGCAGCTGAACGCCGGCCTGTACACGATGCTGCTGATCTCCTACCCCAACGGCTCGTCCTGCGGGAACACCACCATGTACTACGCCGAGAGCACCGACGGGCTGACCTGGACGGCCGACCCCGGCCCGTTCCTGGCGCGCTCGTCCTCCGGGTGGGACAACGGCAACATGTACCGGGCCTCGTTCAGCATCGACGGCGCGTTCCTGCGGGTCTGGTACTCGGCCATGTCCAGCGGCGGCCAGTGGCGGGTCGGCTACACGGAAGGCGACCTGGACGAGTTCATCCAGGCGCCGGCCAATACCTGGTCCCAGCTCGTGGGCAACGTGGCCGCCACGACGGACCACCCTCGCAGCGGGACCCACGGGCTGCGGGAGATCGGCGGCTCGACCTATCCGCAGGTCTTCGCCCCGCTCTCGGGCGGCAACGTGTGCGTCAACGTGTGGTACTGGGAGGCGATGAGCACCACGACCAACTTCATGGCCCTGCTCAGGTTGTGGGATTCGGCGACGGTTCCGTTCCCCGCCCACTGCATCGGCACCGGGATCTGGGTCGGGCGTTCGACGACCAACTACAGCTACCACACCGAAGGCTTCGTCTACACGGCGTCCACGCGGCCCCGCAGCCCCGGCTGGCGGCACCTGTCCATCGCGGTGGGCAGCGGGCCGGCCCAGCTGCGGGTCGACGGCAACCTGGTCGCGACCCTGTCTGCGCTGAATCCGGCGCTGATCAACCGCTTCTCGGTGGAGGGTTACCTCGGCGGCACCGGCTTCTTCGACGACGCCTACGTGCGGCGCTACGTCGAGAACGAGCCGGAGGTCTTCGTCGGCGACATCGGCGTGGTCGGCATCGACGACCGCCCCGACGGCAGCCCCGAGGTCCCGTCGCCGGCGGCCTTCGCCGTCCTCGAGCAGAACGTGCCCAACCCGCTGAACCCGGAGACGCGGATCGCGTTCAGCCTGCCCCACGGCGGGCCGGTCACCCTGCAGATCCTCGATCTGCGCGGCCAGGTCGTGCGGACGCTGGTGGACGGCGTCCGCAGCAGCGGACGCCACGAGGTGGTCTGGAACGGCCGCGACGACCACGGCGCCCTCGCCGCCAGCGGGACCTACCTCTATCGGCTGACCACGCCCGAACAGGTGCTCGGCAGGAAGCTCATGCTCGTCAAATGATCACCCCGGGGGGGCGTCGCCCGACGCCCCCCCATTCCCGAGGTCGATGCCATGCGCATATCAATATTCATCACGGTTCTCGCCCTCCTGTCGGGCGCCGCCGCGCCGGCCCAGGCCCTGGACGGCTGGAGCCACGCCCGCATCCTGACCGTCACCAATCCCGGTGCGGCGCTGGTCGACTACCAGGTCAAGATCGTCCTGGACGATGGCAACTTCGACTTCGCCCAGGCGGCGCCCGACGGCGCCGACCTGCGCGTGACCGCGCTGGACCTCGAAACCTTGCTGCCCTACTGGATCGAGACCTGGGACCCGATCGCCGGGCAGGCCGTGGTCTGGGTCCGCGTGGACACCCTGCCCGCGGCCGGCAGCCGCGACCTCGTCCTTCACTGCGGCAACCCGGCCGCCGCCGCTGCCGGCGACGGCGCGGCCACCTTCCTGTTCTACAGCGGCTTCGAGGAACTGGCGGGCCTGACCGGCATGAACGCGCCGGCGCCGCTGGTCACCCCCACCTACGACGGCTCGGGCCAGGTGGTGCACCCGGACGTGGTCCACGTGCCCGGCGGCTGGAACGGCTACGAGTACTGGATGGGCATGACGCCCTACCCCAACAGCAACGACGACTGGGAAAACCCGTCGCTCCTGGTCAGCAATGACAACCTGACCTGGGTCGTGCCGCCGGGGGTGACCAACCCCCTGGCGCCCGAGCCCGACGGCCACAACGACGACGTTGACATGCTGCTGGTGGACGGCCAGATGATCATCTACTGGGTGGAGACCAACAACGACGGTTTGTCCTACATCACCCGCATGGCTTCCCTCGACGGCGTGGATTGGGGCGAGCCCGTGGTGGTGCTGACGATCCCCAACTACGTCATGTCGCCGGCGATCGTGCACGACGGCCAGCAGTTCACCATGTGGTACGCCCAGTCTCCGGCGGGCTGCACCTCCAGCTACCAGAATATCCTGCGGCGCACGTCGGCCGACGGCGTCGCCTGGGGACCGGCCGAGCCGGTGGTCCTCGAGCAGGCGGGGCGGGTGCCGTGGCACTTCGACGTGCAGGACACCGGTGACGGCCTCGTCATGCTGTTCATCTCCTATCCCGTCGGCTCGAGCTGCGGCGTCACGTCCCTGTACCACGCCACCAGCACCGACGGTTTGGCCTGGACCGTGTCCCCGGAGGCGATCCTGCAGCCGCGGGCCGGCAGCTGGGACAGCCGCAACATCTACCGGGCCTCCTTCACCATCGACGGCGACTGGCTGCGCATCTGGTACTCGGCCATGTCGACCGGCGGCCAGTGGCGGGTCGGCTACACCGAGGGTCTGCTCGAGGACTTCCCGGCCCCGCCGCTGGAGACCTGGAGTTCGCTGCACGGCAACATCGCCGCCACCACCGAGTACCCGCGCACCGGCACCCACGGCCTGCGCGAGATCGGCGGCTCCACCTACCCCCAGGTCTTCGGCGCCCTGGACGGCACCGGCGTCTGCGTCAACGTCTGGTACCGCGAGGCCATGAGCACCGCCACCGACTTCATGGCCCTGATC
>JACZKN010000418.1 GCA_014859985.1 Candidatus Krumholzibacteriia bacterium
GGTCGACCCGGGGCTCGACGGCCTCGAGCCGCTGCGGCGCGCGCACCTCCAGCTCGACCTGGGACGGATCCGCACCATGACCGCGGACTACCCGGACGCGGAACGGCTGCTGCTCGCCGCCCACGGCGCCTTCGCGGACGGGTTCGGCGGCGGCTACGACCTGACGCGGCAGTCCGTGACCGAGCTGATCACGATGTACGACGCCTGGGCGAAGGCGGGATCGGCCGCAGCGGTGACCGCCGCGCGCGAGTGGCGAGCGCGGCGGTCCTAGCCGCGCGCGCCCACCAGGGTCGTCGTGGCGTCCGCCGGGTCGATGGTGTGGAGGCCGGCGGTCGCGGGGTCGGCCGGGGTGCACACCCCCACCCGGAAGATGTTCACCGTGCCGGTGGTGCAGCCCCGGCTCCCCGGAGCGTCCGCACCCGCCAGGAATCACGCGTTCGCGCCGGGGCCGGACCGGGCTTGACATGGCCGGGGGCCGAGTTAGCTTGTCGGCCGATAATTAGGTCAACCTAATTCCCCTCCCCGCGAGGCCGGCCATGCGCATTTCCTGTCTAGATGTTGCAGTCGAGCTCGTTATGGTCCTTCCCGACATCGCCGTCGCAGAGGTCGACCCCCTCGTCGGCGCCGGCCTCGTCGTCCGGAGGTAGGGCATGCTGAGCGAGTCGGTGGAAGACTACCTGACGGCGATCCTGCGCCTCGAGACCGGCGGCCGGGCGGCGACCACGAGCGTCCTGGCCGCCCTCCTGGCGGTGGCGCCGCCGTCGGTCACGGAGATGGTCAAGCGCCTGGACGCCGACGGCCTGGTGGTGCACCTGCCGTACCGCGGCGCCCAGCTGACCGACCGCGGCCGGCGCCGCGCACGGGCCGTCCTGCGCCGCCACCGGCTGGTGGAGACCTTCCTCGTCGAAGTGCTCGGGATGCCGGCCGACCGCGTGCACGCCGAGGCGCACCGGCTCGAGCACGCCCTCTCGGACGAGGTGATCGAGCGGCTGGACGCGTGGCTGGGCCGGCCCGCGCGCGACCCGCATGGACAGTTGATTCCCGGACCGGCGTTGCGTCGCCGGACCTGATACGCCACAATGCGCGTGAGCGCGAACCGGAGGACCGGACATGTCCAGAATCCTCGCCCTCGGCGCCGTGCTGCTGCTCGCCGGCTGCGGCGGCGGCAACACGGCCCGCGACGATGGCCGGCTGGTCGTGGTGGCCACCACGGGCCAGGTCGCCGACCTGGCGGCGCGGATCGGCGGCGACCGGGTGCGGGTGACGGCCCTCATGGGTCCGGGCATCGACCCGCACCTCTACAAGGCCAGCGCCGGCGACGTGGAACGGCTGCGGCAAGCCGACCTGATCCTCTACAACGGGCTGCACCTGGAGGCCAAGCTGGGCGACGTGCTCGCCCGGCTCGCCGCGCGCCAGCCGACCCTGGCGGTGGCCGACGCCGTCCCCGCCGATCTGCTGATCTTTCCGCCCGCCTTCGCCGAGGCGCACGATCCCCACATCTGGTTCGACGTGCAGCTCTGGCGCCGCACCATCGAACCCGTCGCGGCGCGGCTGGCCGAGCTGGATCCGGCGCACGCCGCCGCCTACCGCGAACGCGCGGCGGCGTACGCGCAGGAACTCGACCGGCTCGACGCCGAGGTGCGGACGACGTTCGCCGCCATTCCGGAGGACCGGCGGGTGCTCATCACCGCCCACGACGCGTTCAACTACCTGGGCCGCGCCTACGGTCTGGAGGTGCGCGGCCTGCAGGGCATCTCCACCGCGACCGAGGCGGGGACCGCCGACGTCCGGGACCTCGCCGCATTCATCGCCGAGCGCAGGATTCCCGCGGTCTTCGTGGAGTCGTCGGTCTCGCCGCGGGCCATCGCGGCCGTGCAGGCGGCCGTCCGCGCGCACGGCTTCGCGGTCGAGGTCGGCGGGGAGCTGTACAGCGACGCGCTCGGCGACGAGGGCACCCCGGCCGGCACCTACGTCGGCATGGTCCGCCACAACGCGAACACCATCGCCGCCGCCCTGCGCGGCGCGGTCGGCCATGAGTGAGGCCCGCACCGCGGCCGTCGAGGTCACCGACCTGACGGTCGCCTACCGCGATCGCCCCGTGCTCTGGGACGTCGACCTCGAGGTGCCCGCCGGCAAGCTGATGGCGGTGATGGGTCCCAACGGCGCCGGCAAGACCACCCTGATCAAGGCCATCCTGGGCCTGGTGAACGCCGCCGCCGGCCGCGTCCTCATCCACGGCCGCCCCTACGGCGAACAGCGCCGGCTGGTGGGCTACGTGCCGCAGCGCGGCAGCGTCGACTGGGATTTCCCCACCACCGTGCTCGACCTGGTGATGATGGGCCGCTACGGCGAGCTCGGCTGGCTGCGCCGTCCGGGCCGGCGCGAGCGCGACGCGGCCCTGGCGGCCCTCGCCAAGGTGGGCATGGCGGACTTCATCGACCGCCAGATCTCGCAGCTTTCCGGGGGTCAGCAGCAGCGCGTCTTCCTGGCGCGCGCCCTGCTGCAGGACGCGCAGGTCTACTTCATGGACGAGCCCTTCCAGGGCGTGGACGCGCGCACCGAGCGGGCGATCGTGGACCTGCTCAAGGAGCTGCGCAGCCTCGGCCGCACGGTCGTGGTGGTGCACCACGACCTGCAGACCGTGACCGAGTACTTCGACTGGGTCACGCTGCTGAACGTGCGGCGCATCGCCAGCGGCCCGGTCGCCGAGGTCTTCACCGACGAGAACCTGCGCCTGGCCTACGGCGGCCGCGTGGAGTTCCTGCAGCGGCAGACGCCGGCCGACCCGCCCCCCGACGATGACGACGCGCACGTGCGCGGCTTCGGGCGGATCAGGCCATGACCGTCCTGGTCGACCTGTTCACCGACTACACGCTGCGCACCGTCGCCTTCGGCTCGGCCGCGCTCGGCCTGGTCGCCGGCGCGCTCGGCGCGTTCGCGGTCCTGCGCCGCCAGAGCCTGCTCGGCGACGCCGTGAGCCACGCGGCGCTGCCGGGCATCGTGCTGGCGTTCCTGGCCGCCGGCGCCAAGGCGCCGCTGGTCCTGATGATCGGCGCCGCCCTCGCCGGCTGGGGCGCGGCGCTGCTGGTGATGCTGGTGGTGGGCACCACGCGCATCAAGACCGACACGGCGCTGGGTTTGGTGCTGTCGTCCTTCTTCGGCCTGGGCCTCCTGCTGCTGTCGCTGGTGCAGCGCTCGGCGGGCGCGGGCCAGGCGGGGCTCGACAGCTTCCTCTTCGGCCAGGCCGCCGCCCTGGTCGGGGACGACCTGGTGACCATGGGCGTCCTCGGCGCGGTGGTGCTGGTCCTGCTGGCGGTGCTGTGGAAGGAGTTCAAGCTCCTGAGCTTCGACCCGGCCTTCGCCGGGTCGCTGGGCCTGCCGGTACGCGCCCTGGACGTGGTCCTGACCTCGCTGCTGGTGGTGGCGATCGTGATCGGGCTGCAGACCGTCGGCGTCGTGCTGATGAGCGCCATGATCGTCGCTCCCGCGGTGGCGGCGCGGCAATGGACCGACCGGCTCGGCCGTCTGGTCGTGGCGGCGGGGGCGTTCGGAGCGCTCGCCGGACTGGTCGGGGCGGTCCTGTCGAGCCTGGTGCCGCGTCTGCCGACCGGCCCGACCATCATCCTGGTGATCACCGCGATCACCGCGGGGTCGCTGCTCGTGGCCCCGCGGCACGGCTGGATCGCCGGCGTCCTGCGCACGGCGCGGCAACGCCGGCGGGCGCAGGCGGACGGCGTCCTGGCCGACCTCTACCGCCTGGCCGCCCAGCACGCCGAACCCACGCTCGCGCCCCACGCGGTCGACGTGCTGCGG
>JACZKN010000419.1 GCA_014859985.1 Candidatus Krumholzibacteriia bacterium
CGCCGGCGGCGCCCCGCTCGCCCACCTGGCGGGCGTACTTCTCCACCGCGGCGGGCACGATGGCCGCGACCTCGGCCAGCAGCAGGCGCTGCCAACCGGCGAAAGGACAGCCGGTCTTGCCCATGGCCGCGATGGTCCAGCCGTTGGCCTCGCTCGCGGACCAGGAGGCGAAGCGCAGTTCCTTGCGCATGGGCGCCGGCAGGGCCGCGATGACCAGCGCCAGGCCCCGGTCCGCTTCCGGCCCCGGCTGCTCCAGCGGCAGCAGCAGCTTGCCCTTGGTCAGCAGGTGCTTGATCGCCTCGGTGACGAGCGTCACGTCCCCGCGGCCGGGCGGCGTCCCGACCAGACGTGAATCGGGGACCTCCTCGATCGACCGGCGATCGAGGATCAGCCCGGTCCGCCACTCCTGCAGGAAGTCGACGGCGCGGACCAGGGCGAAGGGATTGCGTCCGTAGGCGGAGAAGTCCGCGTCGTTGACCACGACGCCGTGGACGAAGGCGGTGTCCCCCGCAGCCATGCGCAGCACGGCCCAAAGCTGCCCCCGCAGGGCCGGCATGGTGGCCTTCAGGGGCACCGACACCAGGGCCGGCGCGGCCAGGCCGGCCACCGGCAGGTCACCCCAGTTGTCGCAAAGGCGGCGGATCTCGGCCACCACGTCCGAACCCAGGCCGGGCGACTGGGCGAGCACGGCGCGCGGGGCGCCGCGCTGTCCGGATTCGGACCCATAGAGGATCTGCTCGATGAAAGGCATGTCATCCGCTCCGGTTCGGGGCCCCTACTTTTCCGCTTCTCCTTCTTCGGCAGGAACCGGGACCAGTTGAGACCGGAATGCAGGACGACGCCCGGCCCCCCCGCGGGGACCGGGCGTCGCCGACGCCGGTTCAGGTTCCGGGTCAGATCTCGCGGTCCAGCCCCAGGCGCTTGCGCTTCTCCACGTTGCCGGAGGACTGGGCCGCACCGTGCTCCGCCTCGAACATCTCCTTGGGCATCGTCCCGGTGATCCACGACGGGTTCATGGGGTACATCCTGGGGTTGAACATCACGCCGTACATGTGCCAGACCAGGATCGCCAGGAAGGCGAGCCAGGCCTCGTAGTAGTGGATGACCAGGAAGACCTCGAGCGTGCCCTTGCCCACCTGCGCGACCAGCGCCGCCTCGAACCAGAGGCACAGGCCCGTGAGCGCCATCACGACCGTGCCCCAGATCAGGGCCCAGTACTCGGCCTTCTCCGCGAAGGAGAAGCGGCGCATGTGGGGATGATCGTTGGAGCGGCCCAGGTTGTACATCAGCGCCTGCCAGAACAGCTTGACGTCCTCCCGCCTGGGCGAGATGTCGGCCAGGAAGATGCGGCCCTTGGTGGTCAGCAGGAAGCCGGCGTGCCACAGCGCGCCGATGATCATCACGACGGCCGCGCCGCGGTGGATCAGGCCGCGCACCTGGGCGCCGCCCTCGTGGGCGAAGATGAACTTCGCCCACCAGGCGTCGTAGAACCGCAGCGAGAAGCCCGTCACCACCAGCACCGTGAACGACAAGGCGAGGACCGCGTGCTGCATGACCTCGTCGGTCTCCATGCGCCGCACCTGGGGCTTCTTCATCATGTTCCGCACCTGGCGCAGCCAGTCCAGGATGCAGTAGGTGGTCATGCCGCCGATCACCAGGACGATGAGCACCAGGTAGACGATCCGGACGAGGTAGGGCCAGCCGCTGGCCTGGCCGGTCGAGGGCGCGTGGATATTGGACTTGATGGCCTTCTCCGGGCTGATGCCGGTGTGGCAATGGCCGCAGGTGGCGACGAGGTTCTGCGGGGCCACCGAGGAGGCCGGATTGCTCGACGGCAGGATCAGGTGCGCGCCGTGGCACGAGGCGCAGTTGGCCACGGTCTTGTCGCCCGCGCGGCTCTTCAGCCCGTGGTAGGAATCCACGTAGGACTGGAGGCGGCCCGTGGGCAGCTCGTACTTCTCGTTGAGCTTGGCCGAGTCGTGGCAGGGCGTGCAGGTGGCCTCGGCCACGCGGAAGGGGCTGACCGGCGACCGCGGGTCGGAGATGGCGAGGATGCCGTGTTCGCCGTGGCAGTGGGTGCAGGTCGGGGCGTCCACCTCGCCGCGGGCCGCCAACTCGCCGTGGATGCCCGTCTCGAACTCCTGCTGGATCAGGCCGTGGCACTTGCCGCAGGTGACCGAGATGTTGAAGTAGTTGATGGTCGATTCCACGTTGCCCGGGGGCAGGATCCGGTGGGCGGTGCCGCCGGTGGAATGGCAGTCGTTGCAGGAGGCGGCGGTGTCCTTGCCGCCGGCGGTGGCCTTGCCGTGGACGCCCTTCTGGTAGACCTCGATCGGGTGCTTGAACTTGATGTTCAGCCGGGTCAGCAGTTCCTGGTCCTCGTGGCAGGTGCCGCAGGTCCCGGGCAGGTTCGACGAGTGGACCGGCGAGCGGCTGTCCAGGTGGCTGAGGATGTGGTGGCTGCCGTGGCAGTCCTGGCAGCTCGGCACGGCGTCGGAGATGCCGACGAAACCGCGGCCGTGCTGCACATAGGTGTCGCGGACGTCCTCGTGGCAGGACCCGCAGTCGGGATCCGGCAGCCGGGGCGCGTGCGGGATGGAGGTGATCCCCGCGTGGCAGTCCAGGCAGGAGAACCCTTCGTGCACGCTGCCGAGCATCAGGTCCGAGCCGATCTCCGTCGGCTCGCCGCCCGTGTTGGTGTGGCAGTCGGCGCAGACGTCGTCGCCGAAAGCCGACGCCGTCACCGGGACGCCGAGCAGGAAGGCCGCCGCGACGAGGAGGAATCGATACCTTCGCATGGTGCCGGGACCTTTCGCTTCTTGCCGGAAGGGCGCGCCCGCGTTCCCGGGTCAGCGCTACCGGTCGGGCGTGTGCCTGGGTCGACCGCCTGTCCGGGCCGCACCCGCTCCGCTTGCCCGAATCGTAGTACCTGGGTCGTCCCCGGCCAAAGACAAATGTCATGCAACATATTGTTTATTAACAGGTTATATCATACTGAAATGGTTTTGTTTCACGTCGAACCCGTTGGCGCCAAGACGACTGCGGCCATTCGTCTAATCAAGTTACACGACGGCAACGGCCTCCGGCGACGGCCGCGGGTCGGCGGTCCGGAAATCGACATTCATGACCGGTTCGACGGTAATGGACCTAGCCGAAGCGCCCGGTGATGTAGTGCTCGGTCTCCTTCAGGCGCGGATTGGTGAACAGGCGGGCGGTGGGGCCGTACTCCACGATCTGGCCGAGGTACATGAAGGCCGTGTAGTCGCTGACCCGCGATGCCTGCTGCATGTTGTGGG
>JACZKN010000420.1 GCA_014859985.1 Candidatus Krumholzibacteriia bacterium
CACCCGGTCCCGGCGGCCTCGGGCAGCACCCGGCCCGCCGTCGCCGCGGCGTGGTCGCTGCTGGCGGCGGGCTGGAGCCTGCTGCCGGTGTTCCGGGCCGACGGGTTCTGGCTGCTGACGGACCTTCTGGGTCTGGACGACCTGGACCGGCTGCCCCGCAGCGGGGACGGGCGCCGGACGCTGCTGCTGCTGGGCGGCTACCGGCTGGTCCACGGCGTGTTCTTCGCGGCGGCAGGTGCGGCGGCGCTGGCGCGGGGCGGGCGCTGGGGGAGCGCGCTGGGCGCGCTGCTGCTGCTGGCTGTCGCGGTGCGCCTGATCCGGACGATCCGGGCCATCCCGACAATGCGGGCCGATTCCCCCTGACACGCCCCGTCCTGCCGCCTAGAATGGGCCTGCCTGCCCTGGCCGCCGGCGAAGGAGCCCCCGTGCGCGAAGACAGCGACGATCCCTGCGGTCCCGCCGACCCCGACGATGACGCCGTCCGCCTGCCCATCGACGGCAGCCTCGACCTGCACACCTTCCAGCCCCGCGACGTCAAGGACCTGGTGCCGGCCTGGCTGGAGGAATGCCGCGACGCCGGCATCCTCGACGTGCGCATCATCCACGGCAAGGGGATCGGGGTGCTGCGGACCATCGTGCACGGTATCCTGTCCGAACATCCGGCGGTGGTGAGCTTCGGGCACCCCTCGGACGGCGGCTCGTGGGGCGCCACGGTGGCCAGGCTCCGGCCGAAGGAGTGAGATGGGGCGCGGCAAGGCACGGTCCGGCGGCAAGAAGGGCAAGGGCCCGGGGGTGCAGCGCTCCATCCGCTTCGACGCCGTCGTGACCCCGCCCGACGCCGGCGCAAGACCCCGCGACCCGGACAAGCCGCCGGAGATCCTGCTGCGCAAGCTGACCCTGGCCGAGGCCCTGGACCGGCTGGAGACCCAGCTGCGGGCGTGGGCCGCGCAGGGCCAGGACCAGGTGCTCGTGGTCCACGGCAAGGGCAGCCGCTCGGATCGGGGCATCCCCGTGCTGGGGCCGGAGGTACGCCGGTGGTGCAGCGAGCACCAGCGGCTGGTATCTTCCTGGGAGGAGGCGCCGCCCCGCTGGGGCGGCGCGGGGGCCATCGTGGTCAGGCTGCGCTGACGCGCGCCGCATCCGCACCGGGAGCAGGGACCCATGGTGATCGACCGTTTCGTGGATCCTCCGGCCGGAGGCCGGTTCCCGCCGGGGTTCCTGCAGGGTCGCTGCGCCCTGGTCACCGGCGGCGCCCGGCGCATCGGGCGCGCCCTCGTCGAGGCCCTGGCGGGCGCGGGGGCGGTGGTGGTGATCCACTATCGGACCTCCGAGGACGACGCCCGCGCCGTGGTCGCGGCCGTCGAGAGCGCCGGCGGCGAGGCCTACACCCTGCACGCGGACCTGGCCAGCAGCGACGTCGGCCTGCAGCTGGTGGACGAGGCGGCGCAGCTGGCCGGCCAGCCCATCGACATCCTGGTCAACAACGCCTCGGTGTTCGAACCCCTGGACATGATGACCACCACCGTGGCCGACTGGGACCGCAACATCGCGGTGAACCTGCGGGCGCCTTTCCTGCTGGCGCGGGGGCTGGCCCGGCAGCTGCCCCGGGGCAAGGTCGGCGACGTGGTGAACCTGAACGACGACCGGGCCCTGCGGCCGCCCGCGGACCACTTCCCCTACACCATCAGCAAGGTGGGCCTGCACGGTCTGACCCGCAGCCTGGCGATGGCCCTGGCGCCGCGGGTGCGCGTGAACGAACTGGCCCTGGGCGCGGTGCTGCCGCCGGCGAAGGCCTCGGACGATTACCTGCACGCCCTGAAAGAGGACATCCCCCTGGGGCGCTTCGGCTCGCCGGCGGAGGTGGCCCACGCGCTGCTGTTCCTCTTGGGCAACCCCGGCGTGACCGGGCAGACGATCCTGCTCAACGGCGGGCGCCACCTGGCCTGAGCGCGCGAGGGCAGAAGGAGGACCCATGCGATCGGCCGACCGCATCGAGATCAAGGACCTGCTCCTGCGCGGGATCGTCGGCGTGAACGACAACGAACGCCGCAAGCCGCAGGACATCCTGGTCAACCTGGTGATGGACACGGATACCCGGCCCGTGGCCGCCGCGGACAGCCTCGACGGCGGGCTCAACTACCGGACGGTGAGCAAGCAGATCATCGCGCTGGTGGAGGAATCCCGGTTCCACACCGTCGAGAAGCTGGCCGAGGAGATCGCCCGGCTGGTGGTTCAGGGCCACCCGGTCGCGGCGGTGCAGGTGTCGGTGGAGAAGCCCGGGGCGCTGCGGTTCGCCCGCAGCGTGGGCGTGACCATCGCCCGCGGGCCGGAGGACTTCCCATGAGCGTCCATGCCGTGCACCTGACCCTGGGCTCGAATGTCGAGGCGGCCCGCAACTACCCGGCCGCGGTGCGCCTGCTGCGGGGGCTGGGGGAAGTCGTGGCGGTCTCGCCGGTCTACGAGACGCAGCCGGTGGGCATGCGCGGCGCGGCCAACTTCCTCAACGGTGCTGTCCTGCTGCGGACGGAGCTGGCGCCGGTGGTGCTGAAGACGCGCCTGCGCCTGGATGTGGAGCAGGCCCTCGGCCGGGAGCGTCCGGCCGACGGCGCCTGGGCGCCCCGCACCATCGACGTGGACATCGCCCTGTGGGGTGACCTGGTGGGGGAGATCCTGGGGCGCCGGGTCCCCGACCCGGACATCGTCAGGCACCTGCACGTGGCACGGCCCCTGGCGGACCTGTCGCCGGACCTGGTGCACCCTGAGGACGGACGCCCGCTGGCGCAGATCGCCGCCGACCTGCGGGCCGCGGCGTGCGTCCCGCCCGTGCCCCGACCCGACATCACCCTGGCGCCGTGACGCCGAAAGGACTCCTATGCCGCGCCTGAAGAAGAAGCTCATCGTCGTGGGTGATCGCCTGCTGGTCCGCCCCGAGGACGGCGAGGAACGCACCAACGCCGGGCTCTACCTGCCCGCGACCGCCGTCTCGGCCCGCCAGGCCCGCGGCGGCTGGGTGGTATCGGTGGGCCCGGGCACCCCCGTGGCCACCCCCGCCGACCTGGACGACGCCTTCGGCGAGAGCGAGAAGCCGCGCTACGTGCCGATGCAGGCCCAGGAGGGGGACTACGTGCTCTTCCTGCACAAGGCGGCCGTGGAGATCACCTTCGAGAAGAAGAACTACCTGATCGTGCCCAACAACGCGGTGCTGGTGCTGGTGCGCGACGACTGGGAACCCGAGGACGAGGCCTGAGGGGCGGCCGGCGCGCGTTGACACCCCGGTCACGAATCCGTTACAATCAGGCCGGTTGACGCCTCTGACGCGCCTCTCTCGCCACCCGCCGGAGGTTCCCCGTTGGCGCTGGTCCTGCGCAGGACGCTGCTCCTGCTGCTGAGCACCGTCGTGTCCCTGGTCGCGGCCGAGCTGGTGCTGCGGGCGGTGGGGTACGGGCGCATCAGCCCCGCCATGAACTTCGGGGTCAACACGCGCGGGGCCCTCGAGCGCGGCGGCTTCGAGCCCCACGACACGCTGTTCTGGACCCTGCCCGCGCGCCCGGCGCCGGTGGACGAGGCCGTCCGCGCCGTCCACCCCCGGCGTCCGGTGGCGCCCAAGGGCGAGCGCCGCCGGCTGATCGTCCTGGGCGACTCCTGCTCGCGCATCTCCATCGAGTCGCTGCCCTACTCGGCCACGCTGGAGCGGCTGCTGGGCCCCCCGTGGGAGGTGCTGAACGCCGCCGTGCCCGGCTACACCTCGCACCAGGGGCTGGCCTGGCTGCGGTTGCAGCTGCTGGACCTCGCGCCGGAACTGGTGGTGGTCTACTTCGGCTGGAACGACCACTGGCGCGCCACCGGCCTGACCGACCGCGAGTACGAGCGGCGGCAGGCGGCCGGCCGCCCGCGCCTGCTCGCGCTGCTGGACCGGAAGCCGGCCACGCCGCCCTTGCGGGTGCCGCTGCCGGAGTACGCGCAGAACCTGCAGGCGATGGTCGCGGCGATCCGCGCGCAGGGGGCCCAGGTCGTCTTCGTGGCCGCGCCCCACGCCCTGACCGGCGAGGCCCGGCAGCGGCTGGCCGATACGGGCTACATCCTGCCGGATGAGGAGCCCGGGCCCCTGCACGAGAGCTACCTGGCGGCGGTGCGCCGCTTCGCCGGGCTGCAGGGGGTGGCGGTGCTGGCGGCGGACCGGCTGGTGGCGGCCCTGGCCGACCGGGCGCCGCTGCTGATGCGCGACGGCATCCACCTGACCGACGCCGGCCACGCGGTGCTGGCCGCGGCGGCCTGACGGCCGCCGACCTGGACCTGGTCGTCTTCTACGAGAAGCCGCTGCTGAAATTCGAGCGCCTGCTGGAGACCTACCTGGCGTTCGCGCCCCGCGGCTTCGGCTCGTTCCTGCGGGCGATGCCCCTGTGGCTGCG
>JACZKN010000421.1 GCA_014859985.1 Candidatus Krumholzibacteriia bacterium
CAGCAAGGCGATCCGCGCCCCGCGGTCCCCGGCCCCGAACAGCCAGCTGCCCGATACCAGGATGTCCGCCCCCGCCTCGCGGCACACGCGGCCGGTGTCGGCGTTGATGCCGCCGTCCACGTTGATCAGGAAATCGCCCGCGCCGGCGGCGCGGCGCCGCGCCAGCTCGGCGATCTTCGCCACGCCCGCCGGGTCGAAGGCCTGCCCGCCGAACCCCGGCTGCACCGTCATCACCAGCACCAGGTCCACCTGCCCCAGCCAGGGCTCCACCAGGTCCAGCGGCGTGCCGGGGTTCAGGGAGATCCCCCGCTTCATCCCCAGATCGCCGATGCGCCGCAGGGTCCCGCGCAGCGGCGCCTCGGCCTCCACGTGGACGGTCAGCCCGTCCACGCCCGCGGCGGCGAACGGCTCGATGAAGCGGTCCGGATGGGTCATCATCAGGTGGGCGTCCAGGGGCAGTGCGGTCACCCGGCGGACGGCCTGGCAGACCAGGGGTCCGAAGGTGAGGTTGGGCACGAAGTGGCCGTCCATCACGTCCAGGTGCAGCAGGTCGCAGCCGGCGGCGGTCATGGCGGCGATGTCGTCGGCCAGGCGGGCGAAGTCGGCCGAGAGCAGGGACGGCGCGACCCAGGCGGTGCCCTCAGCGGGACGAGGCAACCAGCTCAAGGCGGTCTCCCTTCGCGATGCGCGTGCCCGCGGGCGGTTCCTGCCGGACCACCGTGTTGGGCGGCACCTTGCCCGTGCGCTGGTACTGCACCGGTCCCAGCACGAAGCCCGCCGCAGCCACGGCCTGGCGCGCCCGGTACAGGGGCGCGCCCACCAGGTCGGGCATGCGCAGCAGCCGGGCGGGGGCCGGTTCGGCCACCACCAGGTCCACCGTGGCACCCTTGTAGGTCTCGGTCCCGGCCTCCGGGTCCTGGTAGGCCACGACGGTTTCGGTCACACCCGAGCGCCGCACCCGCAGCACGCGCCCGAGGCGGTAGTTCTCCCGCTGCAGGGTGATCTCGGCCTGGCGCAGGGAGAGCCCCGCCAGGCGGGGCAGCGCCCCGGCGGGCGGCCCGCTGCTGGTGACCAGGACGATGGTGCGTCCGCCGCGCACCCGGGCCGCGGGGGCCGGCAGCTGGTCCAGGATCATGCCGGCAGGGATGGTCGGATGGGGACGCTGGCGGGCCACCGCCAGGTCCAGGTACAGCACCTGCAGGCGCTGCTGCGCCTGGCCCACGCTGAGCCCGCGCACGTCCGGCATCACCACCACCTCGTTGTGGTGGATGATGGCCGGCAGGACCAGGAAGTTGACCGTCATCACGGCCGCACCCCCGGTCAGGGCCATGGCCAGAAGCAGCAGCAGGAACTTCCAGAGCTTCACGTCGTGCGCATCCTCGCGTGCTAGGCTTCAGTCCGCGCGCCGCAGGCGGGCCGCGAAGAAACCGTCGCCGTCGCCGTCGGGCGCCGCGCCCGGCACCCAGGTCCGTCGCCACCGTCCGTCCCGGTGATGGGGCAGCGGGACCAAGGGTACGCCGCAGGCCAGCAGCCTGTCCAGCACCTGCTCGTTCTCCTCGGGCTCGAGGCTGCAGGTGGCGTACAGCAGGACACCGCCCGGGCGCAGCAGTTCCGCCGCCCGGGCGGCCAGGGCCAGCAGGGTGGGGCCGTTGGCCGCCGGCACCCCCCGCTTGAGCTGCAGCCGCGCTTCCGGGTGATGGCGCAGCACTCCCGTGCCGCTGCAGGGGCCGTCCAGGAGGACCACGGCGCAGCTGCCGGGGCGCAGCGGCGGCGCCGTGCCGTCGGCCGCCAACAGGACGACCGGGCACCCGGTGATGCGGGCGGTGGCCTGCCGCAGCAGCGGCAGACGGTCGGTGCGCAGGTCCGCCGCCACCAGCAGCGGCAGGCCGGGCCAGGCAGCGGCCAGCCGGCGGGTCTTGCCGCCGGGCGCGGCGCACAGGTCCAGCACCGGCGCTGCCGGGGTGCCCAGCCCCTCGAGCAGCCAGCTCGTGGCGCGCTGCACGTTGGGATCCTGCACCAGCAGCCACCCCCAGCGCTCCAGCAGCGACCCGATGGTCGCCCGGTCGGGGCGGTCGCCGCAGACCAGGATGCGCGGGTCGTCCGCCCCGGGATCAGTCGGGCAGCCGGCCTGGGCCAGCAGCGCCCGGGCGGCCTGCGGATCCTGGGGCTCGAGGACGCGGAAGGCCACCGGCACCGGCCGGTTGTTTGCCGCCAGCAGCGCGGCCGTCGTCTCGGCACCCAGGCGCTTCAACCAGCGGTCCACCAGCCAGCGCGGGTGGGCGTGCCAGGCGGCGAGCCCGGCCGGCGTCCCCTCGCCCAGGTCGGCAAAGGCCGCGCGCAGGCGTCCGGTCCGTTCCTGTGGTCCGGTGGTCTCGTCCGGCCGCAGCTCGCGCCGCGCCGCCTGCAGCAGCCCGTTGACGAACCCCACCAGGCGCGGCGAAATGTCCTGCCGGCACAGCTCGCCGGCCTGGTGCAGGGCCGCGAACGGCGGCACCTGGTCCAGGGCCACGAGCTGGTGCAGGGACAGGCGCAGCAGCGCGAGCAGGCCCGGGTCCGTGGGCGGCTGCCGGCGGGCGTAGCGCCGGATCAGGTGGTCGTAGCGCAGCTGCCACTGGAGGGTGCCGCGCACCAGCTCGGCCAGGAAGGCCCGGTCGCGGGGTTCGGCCCCGGCCGAGCGCAGCGCGTCCAGGGCCTGGTCCAGAAGGGGATCCAGGCGGCCTCCCTGCCCCGCCTGGACGAGCACGGAGATGGCGCGGCGCCGGACCGGATCGGCGCTCATGAACGCAGCACGTCCCCCGGCACGATCGCGAAGCCGCGCAGGAACGCGTCCACCGGCAGGGGCTTCTTGCCCGGCACCTGCAGGCCCGTCAACCGCACGGCGCCCTCGCCGCAGGCCACCACCACACCCTCGTCGCCGCTGGCAAGCACCGTCCCCGGCTCGCGCAGGGTGGCGCGCATGGTGCAGGGCCGCGCCTCGGTGATCTTCAGCAGCTGCTCGCCCAGGTACGTGGTGGTGCCGGGCCAGGGCGACAGGGCGCGGATCTGGTTGTGCACCGTCACGCAATGCCGGTCCCAGCGCACGGCCGAGAGGGAGCGGGTCAGCTTGGGCGCGTAGACCGCGCCCTCGTCGTTCTGGGGCACCGGATCCACCTGGCCGTTGGCCAGGCGCCGCAGGGTGTGGATCAGCAGGTCGGCGCCCTGGCCCGCCAGGCGGTCCAGCAGCTCGCCGGCCGAGTCCTCCGGCGCGATGGCCAGGCTGCGCTCGGCCAGCACCGGTCCCGTGTCGACGCCCTCGTCCATGCGCATGATCGTCACGCCGGTCCAGCTGTCCCCGTGCATGACGGCGTACTGCACCGGCGAGACCCCCCGCCAGCGCGGCAGCAGGCTGGCGTGCACGTTGATGCAGCCGAAGCGCGGGGTCGACAGCAGGGGTTCCTTGAGGATGTGGCCGAAGGCGACCACCACCACGGCGTCGGGCTGCTGCGCCAGCACGGCCTCGGTGACCGCCTTGCGGTCGCCCTTGCCGAAGTCCAGGACCGGCAGGCCGTGGGCCCGGGCGGCGGCCTTGACCGCCGTGGGCAGCAGCCGGCGGCCGCGGCCGGCGCCCCGGTCGGGCTGGGTCACCACCAGGCACACGTCGAAGCGGGCCTCGACCAGCGCGTCCAGCGACGGGACGGCGAAGTCCGGCGAACCCATGAACACGATGCGCATCAGGTCGTCCCCCCCCGGCCGCCCAGCCCGCGCAGCCGCAGCCACAGCAGCCGCGGCAGCAGGGACCAGCGGCGCGCCCGTCCCAGGCGGTCGATGAACAGCACGCCGTCCAGGTGGTCGATCTCGTGCTGCACGATGCGGGCCACCAGCCCTTCGTCGCGCAGCGTCCGCGTCTCGCCGGCGGCGGTCTCGTAGCGCACGGCCACGCCCCGGGGCCGGACGACCGGCACGTAGAGGCCGGGGAACGAGAGGCAGCCCTCCTCGAAGGGCTCGGCCGGGCCGAAGGTCTCGACGACCACCGGGTTGACCAGGTCCAGCCGCTGCCGCTCCGCCGGCAGCCGCGGGTTCCGCACCACCACCAGCCGCAGCTCCCGGCCAACCTGGGGCGCCGCCAGCCCCACGCCGCCCCCCTGCCGCAGCACCGCCCACATGGCGTCCAGCAGGGCGCCCGTGGCCGGATCATCCGCAACGGCGGCGGCCGCCCGCCGGCGCAGGCAGGCGGCCCCGTACAGCCGGACGCGAGGCGCCGCGGCGGGCAAGCGCTATTCCTCGGGCACGACGGCGGTGATGGCCGCCAGGCTGATCTCCACCTTGACGTTCTCGGCGATGGTCGCCACCACGCGGTCGCCCTTGACGTCGCGTACCGTGGCGAAGAGCCCGCCGCTGGTGACGATGCGGTCGCCGCGCTTGACGGCCGCGAGCATGGCCTTCCGGTGTTCCTGCTGCTTCTTCTGGGGCCGGATGATCATGAACCAGAAGACCAGGAAGATCAGGATGATGGGCAGGAACTGGATCAGTCCGGCGCCGGCACCGCCGCCCTCGGCAGGTGGTGCGGCCATGGCGAGGAAGGTCTGCATGGAACTCTCCTTGAACGGGCGAGGCCGGACCGCCTGCGCGGACGGGCCCAACGTCTCGAAACTCGCGAATCCCAAGATGCAACAACCGGCCGGTCCAAGCAAGTCCCGGCCCGCCTACGGGCCGCGCCGGCGGACCTCGTCCAGGCGGCGGCGCTCGCCCTCGGCCCAGCGGCCGGCGACGGTCCCGGCGTGCTCGGCGTAGCGGTCCCCGGCGATGGCCGCACGGATGCCCGCCATCAGGTCCTGGTAGAAGTGCAGGTTGTGCAGCGTGGCCAGGGTGGGTCCCAGGATCTCGCGCGACTGGAACAGGTGGCGGATGTACCGCCGCGAGTGCCGGGCGCAGACCGGGCAGCCGCAGTCCGGGTCCAGGGGTGCCGGATCCTCGGCGTACTCCAGGTTCTTGACCACCAGGCGGCCGTCGCGGGTCAGCACGGTGCCGGTGCGGGCCATGCGCGTGGGCAGCACGCAGTCGAACATGTCCACGCCGGCGGCCACCGCGGCCAGGATGTCGTCGGGAAAGCCCACGCCCATCAGGTAGCGGGGCCGGCCGTCGGGCAGCAGGCCGGCCGCCAGCTCCGTCATCTCCCGCAGGGCGGCCGTCGGCTCGCCCACCGAAAGCCCCCCGATGGCGTAGCCGGGCAGGTCGTACGCGGTCACCTCGGCGGCCGAGCGGCGGCGCAGGGCCTCGTCCGTACCCCCTTGCATGATGCCGAAGAGCACGCGTTCCCAGCCGCCCCGCGCGGTGCGGCCGCCGAAGACGTCCCGGCAGCGGCCCAGCCAGCGGGTGGTGCGCTCGACGGCCCGTTCCACTTCCCGCGGGTCGGCCCCGAAGGGCGCGCACTGGTCGAAGGCCATGACGATGTCCGCGCCCAGGGCCAGCTGGATCGCCATGCTCAACTCGGGGCTGAAGAAGTGGCGGCTGCCGTCCAGGTGGGAGCGGAACTCGACCCCGTCGTCGGTGATGCGGTTCAGTTCGTTCAGGGAGAAGACCTGGAAGCCGGCGCTGTCGGTCAGCAGCGCCCCGTCCCAGCCCTGGAAGCGGTGCAGCCCGCCCGCCCGCTCCACCAGCTCGTGCCCCGGCCGCAGGTACAGATGGTAGGTGTTGCCCAGGATCAGGCGCGCGCCCGTGGCCCAGACCTGCTCGAAGGTGACGGCCTTGACCGTGCCCACCGTACCGACGGGCATGAACACGGGGGTGTCGATCGTGCCGTGGCCGGTGACCAGCCGACCCAGGCGGGCCGCGGTCGTGGAGGAACGGGCCCCGACGGTGAAGCTGAAGGGCGTGTCCAGGGCGTGTCCGCTCACCGCGCGGCCTCCTCGAGTCCCGGCAGGACCAGCATGCAGTCGCCGTAGCTGTAGAAGCGCATCCGCGCCGCCACGGCGTGGGCGTAGACCCGGCGCCAGGCCGGGTCGCCGGCCACCACCGCCACCAGCATCAGCAGCGACGAACCCGGCAGGTGGAAATTTGTCAGCAGGCCGTCGGCGCCGGACACCACGGCCGGCGGGGCCACGAACAGGCGCGTGGTGCCGGCCACCTCCCAGTGGCCGTCCCGGCGCTCGGCGCTGCCACGGAACACGGGATCGGCGTCGTCCGGCCCCGGCCACGCGCGGCGGTCGGGCCCGCCCACAGCCGGCAGGTCCAGCAGGGCCACGGTCTCGAGCACCCGCAGGCTGGT
>JACZKN010000422.1 GCA_014859985.1 Candidatus Krumholzibacteriia bacterium
AGGCCCCCGGCCGCCTCGGCCAGGGCCTTGACCAGGTTGCCCGCGTGCAGGCGGCCGCCGTCGGCCAGGTCCGGGGTGATGGTCACCAGCACGGTGGCCTTGCCGCCGAGATCGGCGCCCAGGACCACCACGCCGCCGCTGCCCAGCTTGTCGCGCACGTGGTCGCCCAGCTGCATCAGGGCGCTCTTGTCCTCGGCCTGTACCCGGGCCGAGACCACCTTCAGGCCGGCCACGTCGCGCGGGCTGTCCAGCGCGCTTGCCAGCCCGGTGCGGGCGCTCTCCTGCTGGAACTTGGTCAGCTCGCGGCGCAGGGCTTTCTGCTCGTCCAGCAGGGCGGCCACCTGCGCCGCGTAGCCGCTGCCGTCGACCCGCAGCAGGCCGCGCAGGGAGGCCAGCTGCTCCTGGTCCCGGCGCTGCAGCTCGAGAGCCCGCTCGCCGGCGACGGCCTCGATGCGGCGCACCCCCGCCGAGACGCTGCCCTCGGACACGATGCGGAAGGGGCCGATGTCGCCGGTGGCCAGGCAGTGGGTGCCGCCGCACAGTTCGAGGGAGAACAGGTCCCCGCTGTCGGCCGGGGCGCCGGGCGCGGCCTGGGGCCCGGCGTGGATCTCGATCACGCGCACGCGGTCGCCGTACTTCTCGCCGAACAGGGCCATGGCGCCCCGGGCGCGGGCCTCCTGCAGGGCCATGTCCTGGTGGCGGATGACCGGGCGGTTGTCCAGGATGCGCTGCTGCACGAGCTGCTCGACGCGGGCCAGTTCGGCCGGCTTCAAAGCCTGGTCGTGGCGGAAGTCGAAGCGCAGGCGCTGGGGATCGACCACGCTGCCGGCCTGCTCCACGTGGTCGCCCAGGACCTCGCGCAGGGCGGCGTGCAGCAGGTGGGTGGCCGTGTGGTGGCGCATGGTGGCCAGGCGCGCCTGGGCGTCCACCTGCTGGTCGACGCGCTCGCAGGCGGCCAGGGCGGCGTGCAGCCGGTCCGGGTCGCCCGCGACCACGAGCACGCGGCCCTCCTCGGCGGTGACGGCGTCGATGACCGGCAGCACGGTGCCCGCCGGCTGCAGGGTCACGGTGCCGGTGTCGCCCACCTGGCCGCCGGACTCGCCGTAGAACGGCGTCGCGTCGACGAGCACGTGGCAGAGCAGGTTGCCGTCCCGGTCGGTGCCCGCCGGGCGCACCGCCACCGGCCGGCCGGGCCCGTCCAGGCGCTCGTAGCCGGTGAAGCGGTTGCGGTAGCCGGCCAGGTCCGCGCCGCCGACGGGCCGCCAGGCGCCCAGGCCCTCGCGGAAGACCCGTTCGCTGCCGCTTTGGGCCTTCTGCCCGGCCATGCAGCGGTCGAAGCCGGCTTCGTCCACCGTCAGGCCGTCGTCGGCGGCCACCAGGACGGTCAGGTCCTTCGGGAAGCCGAAGGTGTCGTGGAGCTTGAACGCCTCCTGGCCGGACAGCTCGGTGCGCCCCTCGGCGCGCATCGCCGCACGGAACTCGGCGTAGACCTGCAAACCGGCCTTCAGGGTGCGCAGGAAGCGCTCCTCCTCCTTGCGGATCACGTCCAGGATGCGCTCGCGGCGCTCCTCGAGCTCGGGGTAGGCGTCGCCCATCTCGGCGATGACCACGTCGGCTATCCGCCACAGGAACGGCTCGTCCAGGCCCAGCAGGTGGCCGTGGCGGGCGGCGCGGCGCAGGATGCGGCGCACCACGTAGCCCCGGTCGGTGTTGCTGGGGATGGCGCCGTCGGCCACGGTGAAGGTGCAGGCGCGGGCGTGGTCGGCGACGACCTGCATGGAGATGCGGTCCTCGCCCTCGGCGCGGCGGCCGGAGATCTCCTCCATGCGGGCGATCAGGGGGGTGAACAGGTCGGTCAGGTAGTTGCTCCGCTTGCCCTGCAGCACGGCGACCAGGCGCTCGAAGCCCATGCCCGTGTCGACGCTCTTCATGGGCAGGGGGTCGAGGACGCCGCCCGGCCGGCGGTTGAACTCCATGAAGACGTGGTTCCAGATCTCGAGCCAGCGGTCGCAGTCGCAGACGCCGACGGCGCAGCCGGCCGGGTGGGCGCAGGCCATGGCCTCGCCCTGGTCGTAGTGGATCTCGGTGCAGGGGCCGCAGGGGCCGGTGTCGGCCATCGACCAGAAATTCTCCTCGTCGCCGGCCTCGACGTCCCCCAGCCGGACGATGCGGCCGGCGGGCAGGCCCACGTCGTCGCGCCAGATGGCGTAGCTCTCGTCGTCGTCCTTGTAGACCGAGGCCCACAGGCGCTGCCCGTCCAGGCCCATGACCCGGGTCAGGAACTCCCAGCCCCAGAGGATCGACTCGCGCTTGTAGTAGTCGCCGAAGGACCAGTTTCCCAGCATCTCGAAGAAGGTGTGGTGGCGGGCGTCCTTGCCCACCTCCTCGAGGTCGTTGTGCTTGCCGGAGACGCGCATGCACTTCTGGCAGGTGGCGACCCGCACGTAGTCGCGGTGCTCGAGGCCCAGGAAGACGCCCTTGAACTGGTTCATGCCCGCGTTGGTGAACATGAGGGTGGGGTCGTCGTGGGGCACGAGGCTGCTGGAGGCGACGACCGCGTGGCCGCGTTCGGCGAAGAATTCGAGGAACTTCGCGCGGATCTCCCTGGCTTTCAAGCTTGCTCCTGACCGCGAAGGTGACTTTTTTGTACACCTGGCGTCGCTCGGGCCGAAAACGGTGGCGGATGCCGGACTTGACACCGGACCGGAGACTCCCGGGCGGCCGCCGCAGGCCGTCCGTCCCGCGGCGCATCCCGAGGTCGGAGCAGAAAGAGTAAGCGCGGCCGGTAATCCGGTCAACCCGCCCCCGCCCGGCCAACGGGCGCGGTGAGCGGAGGCGCCCGGAACGGAGCCCCATGCGCCATGCCCTGCACACCATCGTGTCGCTGCTCATGTGGTGCCTGTTCGGGTACTACTGGTGGGTCGTGGCCCGGCAGCGGATCAACCCGGCCACCATCGACGCCCTGGCCATCCTGGGCGGGGTGGCGGTCCTGGGCCTCGTCCTGACCGTGGCCTGGGTATCGCACAATCTCCGCCTGGCCAGGAAGTTTGGCCGGCGCAAGGGATTTGCCTTGCCGGTGGAGACGTTCGCGACCGACCACCTGCACCGGCCCCTGGTCAGCCCGGGGCTCGAGACCCTGCGCGCGGCCAGGATCGTGACCGTGAGCCTGGACGAGCAGCAGCGCAAGGTCTACCGGCCCGGCGGGGAGGTCGCGGACTGATGGACCTGCTGAGCCTCGTCGTGCGCATCCAGCACCACTGGGCCTACCTGGCCCTGCTGGTCTACTTCGCCTGGTACCCCATGGCCTCGAGCCTGATGTGGATCTACACGGCGACCATCTTCTTCCGCCGCCGCGAGCGCCTGCAGCCTGACAAGCTGAAGGAGTTCTACGCCCTGCCGGAGCACCCGCTGGTCTCGTTCGTCATCCCGGCCTTCAACGAGGAGGCCGACATCGCCAGGACCCTCAGGGCGGTGCTGGCGGTGGACTACCCGGCGTTCGAGGTGCTGGTGGTGGACGACTGCTCCACCGACCGCACCCTCGACCAGATCCTGCCCTTCTTGGCGGACGACCGGGTGCGCGTGGTGCGCAAGGCGGTCAACGAGGGCAAGGCGATGGCCCTGAACGACACCATCCCCCTGAGCCGGGGCGAGCTGGTCTTCGTGATGGACGCGGACGCCGAGCCGGACCGGGACATCCTCAAGTACATGGTCCCCCACTTCCAGACCCCCCGCTGCGCCGCGGTCACCGGCAACCCGCGGGTGGTCAACCGCGACAGCTTCCTGGCCAAGCTGCAGGCCATCGAGTTCGCCTCCATCATCTCCCTGATGCGGCGCGCCCAGCGGGTGTGGGGCCGCATCATGACCATGAGCGGGGTGGTGGGCATCTTCCGCCGCAGCGCCCTGCTGGACGTGGGGATGTACAGCCCGGAGATGGCCACCGAGGACATCGACCTGACCTGGCGGCTGCAGCTGCGGCACTGGGACGTGCGCTACGAGCCCAACGCGGTGATGTGGATGCGGGTGCCCCGGTCGCTCCAGGGCCTGTGGCGGCAGCGCCGGCGCTGGGCCCTGGGCCTGAGCCAGGTGCTGACCCGCCACGCGCCCGCGCTGCGGCAGTGGAAGCACCGCAGGTTCTGGCCGGTCGTGGTCGAGGCCTGCCTCTCGGTGGCCTGGGCCTATACCTACATCGTGCTGACCGTCATCTGGCTGACCAGCTACGCCCTGGGCTATCCGCCCATCGGGGCCTCGCCGATCCCCAACTTCTGGGGCATGCTGATCGCGACGGTGTGCCTGCTGCAGCTGTTGACCGGCGTGATCCTGGACCGGGGCTACGACGTGAAGCTGCCCCGCTACTTCGTGGTGGCGGTGTTCTACCCGCTGGTCTACTGGATCCTGATGGCCGTGATCACCGTGATCACGGCCCCCGCCGGCCTGAACGTCAACCGCCAGAAGCGCAGGTACACGCTCTGGAAACCGGTGCGGGAGTAGGCATGGCCGCCACGAGGGCAACCACGATATTCGTCCTGCTGCTGGCGGTGCTGCCGGCGGCCGTGCCGGCCCGGGCCCGGGAGGCCGGCCCCGACAGCAGCAGCATCGACCCCGTCCGGGCCTGGGAGCGCGTGGCCGCGGCCCGCGACCTGGCCGCCCGCGACCGCCACCACGACGCGGTGACCACCTACCTCGAGGCCCTGGCCAACGACGCCTCGCTGGTGCCCTACGTCGCCCAGGAGATCGCCTACCAGAAGCTGTGGCGCGAGGACGCGGAGAAGGCCATCTTCTACTTCCGCCGCTACCTGGCGCGCCATCCGGACCAGGAGAACCGCGCCGTGCGCAAGGGCCTGGCCCTGGCCACCAGCTGGAGCGGCCGCCAGCCCGAGGCGGTGGCGATGTACCGGCAGCTCGTGGCCGAGGACCCGGCCGACGGCGAGGCCCTCGTCGGCCTGGGCCGCAGCCTGGTCTGGGACAACCGGCTGCACGAGGGCTACGCCGTGCTGCGCGGGGTCGAGACCGGCTTCGGGCCCGACGCCGCGGCCGGCCGCGAGGCCGGCGACTTCCTGCTCGTGGTGCTCGACGGCTACACCCCCCACCTGGACCTGAAGCTCAGCGCCTCCTGGGACTCGGACGACCTGGACATCTTCCGCGTCTCGGCCCACGGCGCGGTCACCGTCGCCGGCAACAGGCTGCTGCAGATCATGCCCTCGGTGGCCACCTACCGGCAGCCCGGCCAGCCCTCGATCACCGCACCGCGCCTGGGCGCGGGGCTGGTGGCGGCGCTGGCGCGCAACTGGGCGATCCACGCCTACGGCTGGTACGACCGTTTCCGCAGCAGCGAGCCCCTCTTCGCCGGCACGGAGCAGCTGGACTGGAACCGCGTGGGCGGCGACGCCTGGCTCACCTGGCTGCCGCTGCCGCGCCTGCGCCTGGACCTGGGCGGCGCCAGCCAGGCGGTGGAGACCTTCTACGCGCTGGACCGGCACATCCACTACGAGCAGGCCAGCCTGTCGGCCGACTGGCGCCTGGCCCGCCACTGGAACGCGGCCCTCTCCGGCAGCACCGCCGGCTACAGCGACGGCAACAGCCGCCTGCGCGGGCAGGCCTCGCTCAAATGGCGGCGCGAGGGACGCTGGGAGCTGGCCGCCGGTCCGGTGCTGACCTACATGGATTTCGCGACCCCCTACCCCGGCGGCTACTGGGCCCCGGACTGGGTCCGCAACGGCAGCCTGGAAGCGACCGTCTCCACGCGCACGCGCGCCACCACCTGGCGCCTGGGTCTCGGCTACGGTCTGGAACAGGAGACGGGCGCGGACCGCCAGGCCGTCGGCAGCGTGTCCGGGCGCGCCGGCTGGCGCTGCGCCCCGGGCTGGCTGGTGGCGGCCGAGGGCGGCTGGTCCAAGAGTTCCTTCGCCAGCGCCAGCGGCTACAACCGCGCCTGGGCCGGGCTGTCGGCCAGGGCCCTGTTCTGATGGGCGGACGGCGGCACGGCGCGGGGAGCGCGCTCCTGGTCCTGCTGGGCTGCCTGCTGGGCTGCCTGGCGGCCGGCTGCGGCGACGAAGGCGGGAGCGACGCCCCGGCCGCGGCCTACCATCACCTCGACCCGCCGGACCTGGCCAACGAACTGATCCGCCGGGGCGAGCCGGGCGTGCCGGTGCTGTGCTACCACTATTTCCGCAGGGATTTCGCCCCGGGCTACCTGGCCAAGGTGCTCGGCTCGGTGCTGTTCGGCATGCCTGCCCTGGGCGACCGCGAATTCTGGACCACGCCCCGGGCCGAGTTCGCGCGTCACCTGGCCTGGTTCCGCGACACCGGCACACAGGTGATGACCCTGGACGAGGTCGCCGACCTGGTGGCGGCGGGCCGGCCGCTGCCGGCCCGGGCGGTGGTGCTGACGATCGACGACGCCGACCGCTCGGTCTACGAGATCGCCTGGCCGCTCCTGCAGGAGTACGGCGTGCGGGCCCACCTCTTCGTCCCCACGGCCAAGGTGGGCGGTCCCTGGAGCAGCCTCGAACTCTGCCGCTGGGAGGAGTTGCGCGAGATGGCGGCGTCGGGCGCGGTGCTCGTGGAGTCCCACGCCCACGACCTGCATCACAAGATCAAGACCCGGGGCGGCTACGAGCCGGTCTTCTGGCACCCGTACGCCGTGCCGCCGCCGGCCAGCCGCGAGGCCCGCGCGGAACTGGCGCAGCGCTGGGCCGCCGCCGAACCGCAGCTGGCGGGCGACCGGCCGGGTCTGCTGCTGGGCGGCGCCCTCGGGCCGATCGCCGTCGACCTGGTCACCAGCCGCCTGGAACTGCTGGCGGGCGCCGGCCGCGCGCCCCGCTGGCTGGCCTGGCCCTACGGGTTCGCCGGCGCGGACCTGGACAGCCTGGCCCGCACCGTCGGTTTCCGCGGCACGGTCAGCCTGCGGCCGCTGGCCTTCTCGGCCGCCGATTCGACCTTCGCCTCCGGACGGGTCGCGCTGACGGCCAAGAGCACCATGGACCAGATCGTCGCCATCTGGGCCCCCGACACGCCCTGACCCGGGCCTCAGCCTCCCACGCCCGGCGCGGCGCCCAAGGCGCCCACCCACAGGCGCCGCTCGCGCGGGCCGTCGTAGTCGCAGAACCACACCGCCTGCCAGGTGCCCAGGGCCAGCTGCCCGCCCCGGACCAGCAGGGTGACCGAACTGCCGGTCAGCACGGCCTTGGCGTGGGCGGCCGCGTTGCCCTCGGCGTGGCGGTAGCCCCCGCTCCAGGGCACGGCCCGCTCGAGGATGGCCGCGAGGTCCCGCACCACGTCCGGATCGGCGCCCTCGTTGACCGTCACGCCGGCGGTAGTGTGGGGGTTGAAGACGACCACCGCGCCGTCGGCGACCTGCAGGCGCCCGACCGCCGCCTGCACCTGCCGGGTCACGTCCACGAAGTCGGTGCGCGCCGACGTCCGCACCTCGATCTCGACCATCGCCGCCTCCCGCGCTCGCAAAAAAAGGGGCCGCCCGCGGGCGGCCCCTGCACCGTCGCCCCGGCCTAGAAGTCGAAGTACATCGTAAACTCGTAGGGATGGGGCCGCCGGTTGATGGCCTGGATCTCCTCCTGCTTGACCTCCAGCCAGCGGCGGATCAGCGCCTCGGGGAAGACGCCGCCGCGGGTCAGGAACTGGTGGTCGCGCTCCAGCGCGTCCAGGGCATCGGCCAGGGAGCGGGGCAGGAAGTCCTCGTGGCGGCCGGCGTCGCTGGGGGCGTCCTCGGGACGGTAGCCCGCCGCCACCGGGTCGATGCGGTTGACGACGCCGTCGAGGCCGGCCATGAGGATCGCCGCCGCGCACAGGTACGGGTTGGACGTCAGATCGGGCGGACGGTACTCGATGCGGCGCAGCTGGGGATCGCTGACGTAGCTGGGCACGCGGATCGCCGCGCCGCGGTTGCTGCGCCCGAAGGTGCGGGCGGTGGGCGCCTCGTAGCCCGGCACCAGCCGCTTGTAGCTGTTGGTGCTGGGATTGGTCAGGGCGCAGAGGGCGTCCGCGTGGGACAGGATGCCGCCCACCCAGAAGAGCGCCGTCTCGGACAGGCCGGCGTAGCCCGCCGGATCGTCGAAGATGTTGCGCCCGCCCTTGAGCAGGAACTGGTGCAGGTGCCAGCCGCTGCCGGCGTTCTCGTACAGCGGCTTGGGCATGAAGGTCACCCGCAGGCCGTGCCGCTCGGCCAGGTTCATCAGGATGTACTTGCTCAGGACGGCATGGTCGCCGGTGGTCAGCAGGTCGGCGAACCAGCCCTCGATCTCCTGCTGGCCGTGCTTGCCCACCTCGTGGTGGTGGTAGCGCACGGGAATGCCGAATTCCTTCATCACCGCGCAGACCTCGTCGCGGAAGTCGTCGTAGCGGTCGAAGGGGTTGCAGGCGTGGTAGGCGTTCTGGTAGAAGCGCTCGCCGCTGGTCAGGCCGTAGGCCGCGTCGTCGGTCCCGTTGCTGAAGGAGGCGGCGTCGAAGATGTGGAACTCGTACTCCGGTCCCCACTGGGACAGGTCGGCCACCTGCGCGTCGCGCAGGGCCTGCTCGGCCCGGCGGGCGATGGTGCGGCTGTCCTGGGCGAAGGGCGTGCGGCCGGCGTCGGTCAGCCGCGCCTCCGCGAACATGGTCAAGGTCGGCCGGCGGCGGAAGGGATCCCGCGCCGCGGTGGCCAGGTCCGGCACCAGCACCATGTCGCTGTTCTCCACCTTGAGGAAGCCGTAGCTCGAGCCGTCGAAGCCGATGCCCTCGGTGAGCACGTCCTCGGTGAAGCGCTCGGCAGGCAGGGAGATATGGTGCAGGCGTCCCGTCAGGTCGAGCATCTTGAGGTCGACGAACTCGATGCCCTCGTCCCGGATGCGACGTTGCGTCTGCGCGAAATTCGTGTCGGCCATGGTCCACCTCTGGGGTTGCCGCTGGCGGGCGCCGGTCAAACCGGAGGCGTCCGCTCTCCAAATTGTTCCCTGGCTTTCAAATATATGCGGCGCGGGGCCCGGGGAAAGAACCGTCTGCGCGCCGATCCGGACCTTGCCGCCGCCGGCGGCGGGGTCTATTTTCGAAGCCTCCGCCGCGTTGCCGGGGCAGCGCGGCGTCTTCCGAGCGCCGAAAGGATCCAGCGTTGGCCGACCAGACGGTGACCATCCGTTTCGAGGGCCGCCCCCTCGCCTGCCGCGACGGCACGAGCGTCGCGGCCGCCTTGTGGGAGCACGGCGTCCGCACCCTCAGCCACAGCCCGAAGTACGGGCGCCCCCGCGGCGTGACCTGCGCGCGCGGCCACTGCACCGCCTGCCTGATGCGGGTCGACGGCGTGCCCAACGTGCGCACCTGCGAGACGCCGGTACACGAGGGCCTGACCGTGGCGCGCCAGGATCCGGGCGCCTTCTACGGGCTGCCCATGCAGAAGATGCTGGCCGCCGGCGGCCGCCTCTTTCCCGTGGGCTTCTACTACAAGTGGTTCACGCGCCCGCCCTTCGTCAGCCGCACGTTCCTGCGGACGATCCGCCCCCTGACCGGGATCGGGCGGCTGCCCGACACCCCGACGCGCGCCCGCGGGCTGCCGCAGACGACCGGGGTCGCCGCGCCGTCCCGGGACCTGGGCCGCTGGGACACGGTGGTGGTCGGGGCCGGCACAGCCGGCATGACGGCCGCGGCCCGCGCCGGCGGCCGCGTGCTGCTGCTGGACGAGAACGGCGAGCCGGGCGGCCTGCGCCTGGCCGCCCTGCGCGAGCTTGCCGCCGCGCCCACGCCGATCCTGGAGCGGATGCCCGTCC
>JACZKN010000423.1 GCA_014859985.1 Candidatus Krumholzibacteriia bacterium
TGGCCGGCCGGAGCCGGCGCGCCGCCCGCGGGCAGGTCCCCGCCCACGCCGCAGCGGACCAGGTCCTCCGGGCCGATCACCGTGCCGCGGGCCAGGATGGCCAGCCTCTCGACCGCGTTGCCCAGCTCGCGGATGTTCCCGGGCCAGGGCAAAGTCCGCAGCAGCTGCAGCGCCTCGGGCGCGAACCGCCGCTGGGGCAGCCCGTTCTCGTCCAGGTAGTTGGCCAGGAAGTGCTCGGCCAGCAGGGGGATGTCGTCGCGCCGCTCCCGCAGGGGCGGCACGTGCACCGGCACCACGCTCAGGCGGAAGAACAGGTCCTCGCGGAAGCGACCGGTCCGGACCTCGGCTCCCAGGTCCTTGTTCGTGGCCGCCAGCACCCGCACGTCCACGCGCACGGTCTGGTTGCTGCCGACCCGTTCGATCTCCCCCTCCTGCAGGGCGCGCAGCACCTTGGCCTGGGCCTTGAGCGACATGTCGCCGATCTCGTCCAGGAACAGGGTGCCCTTGTCCGCCTGCAGGAACTTGCCGTCGCGCGACTGGGTGGCGCCCGTGTAGGCGCCCTTGACCGCGCCGAAGAGCTCGCTCTCGATCAGTTCCTCGGGGATGGCGGCGCAGTTGACCTTCACGAAGGGGCCCTTGCTGCGTTCGCTGGCCTCGTGCACGGCGCGCGCCACCAGCTCCTTGCCGGTGCCGCTCTCGCCGGTGATCAGGATGCGGGCGCCGGTGGGCCCCACCTGGGCGATCTGCTCGCGGATGGCCCGCAAGGGCGGCGACTCGCCCACCATCAGGTGGCGGCGGCGGTCGCGGGCGCGCAGCGCGCGCACCTCCCGGCCCAGCGACCGGACCTCCAGGGCGTTGCGCACGGCGACCAGCAGGCGCTCCTTGCTCAGCGGCTTCTCGACGAAGTCGAAGGCGCCCACGCGGGTGGCCTCCACCGCGGTGGCGATGGTGGCATGGCCGGAGATCATGATCACCGGCAGCTCGCGCTCCAGCTCGCGCAGGCGGCGCAGGACCTCGATGCCGTCGATGCCCGGCAGCTTGACGTCCAGGATCACGGCGTCCGGCTTCTGCTCCTTGTACCGGACCAGGGCCTCCTCGCCGGTCTCGGCGGCGGACACCGTGAACCCCTCGCCCTCCAGCACCATGGCGAAGGTGCGGCGGATGTTCTTCTCGTCGTCGACGATCAGCACGTGGCGGTTCATGGCTCGTCTTCCTTCGTCGGTGCCGCGGCCCCGCCCACGCGGGTCAACGGCAGCGTCAGGGTGAACGTCGTGCCCTCGCCCCGGGTGCTGCGCACCCGCACCGTGCCGCCGTGGCCGGCGACGATGCCCTGGACGATGGCCAGGCCCAGCCCCATGCCGTTGCCCTTGGTGGTGAAGTCGGGCTCGAAGATGCGCTCGAGATTCTCCGGGGGGATGCCGGTGCCGCGGTCGGCGACCTCCAGGACCGCACCCGGGCCGGCGGGGGCCAGGCGCAGTTCGGCGCATTCGGTCCGGCCCGCCTCGCGGCAGGCCGCCAGGCCGTTGTCGATCAGGTTGACCAGGGCCCGGCGCAGGGCGCCCGGGTCGAACCAGCCCCGCAGCGGCGCGTCGGCGCCTTCCAGCACGAGGCGCTCCCCGTAGAGCTGACCCAGGTCCCGCGCCAGCGCGGCCAGGTCGGCTTCCCGCGGCTCCGGCCGGGGCAGCTTGGCGAACTCGCCGAAGTCCCGCACCAGGCGGCGCAGGCTCTCCACCTCCTCGCCCACGATCTGGGCGCACTCCTGCAGCAGCCGGCGGTAGGCCTCGTCGTCCCCGCGGTAGCGGTCGCGGACCTGCTCCACCGCCAGCAGGATGGGCGTCAGCGGGTTCTTCACCTCGTGGGCCAGGGTGCGGGCCATGCCGCGCCAGGCGGCGGCGCGCTCCAGCCGGGCCAGGTCGCGGCGCTGCTCGGCCAGGCGGCCGATCATGGCGTCGAAGGAGCGCACCAGTTCGCCCACCTCGCCCGGGCCCCTGGCCTCGACGCGGAACTCCAGGTCGCCCGCGGCCACGCGGCGGGTGGCGCCCACCAGCACCTCCAGGGGCGTGGTGATCCGGCGCGACCAGAGCAGCCCCGCGCCGAGGGCGACCACGATCAGCACGCCGTAGACCAGCAGGAAGGGCCCCACGAAGCTCAGCACGACGCGCCCCTGCTCGCCGCGCACGGCGCGCAGCAGGCCCAGGCCGTCGGTCAGTTCGCCGGCTCGCTCCACCATGCCTACGGGCAGGGGCTGCAGCACCACGCGGCGGGTGCCGTCGCCCCGCACGACGACGGTGGCCAGCACGTCGCCGAAACGTTCGGGCTGAGCCACGGTCCGGCCCGCCGGCACGTCCAGGGCGGCCGTCCGCGCC
>JACZKN010000424.1 GCA_014859985.1 Candidatus Krumholzibacteriia bacterium
ATCCTGGCGGGGCTGGCGCCCGCGCCGGATCGCGCCGCCCTGCGCGCCCGTTACGGCGAGCTGGCGGCGTGCCTGCGGGAAGGGCGGCTGCTGGGCGGCTGAGCCGCGCCGGCGGTTCAGCCCCGGTCCAGCACCTCGCGCACCTTGGCCAGCAGTTCGGCCGGGGAGAAGGGCTTCGCCACCAGGTCGACCTCCCCCTCGATCAGGCCCCGCTGCAGCAGCACGCTGTCGGTGTAGCCGGACATGAAGAGGGTCCTGTGCCCGGGCCGGTCGCGGTGCAGCCGCGCCGCCAGCTCGGGCCCGCCCATGCGCGGCATCACCACGTCGGTCACCAGCAGGTCGAAGGCCAGGCCGGTCGCCTCGAGCAGGGCCAGGGCCTCCTGGCCGTTGCCGGCGGTGTGCACCGTGTAGCCGCGGCCGCGCAGCACCTTGGCCACGAGGCGGATCAGGGTGGGCTCGTCCTCCACCAGCAGGATGGTCTCGGCGCCGCCCGCGCCCCTGACGGCCGGGGCAGGTTCGTCCGGCGACAGCGCCTGGGCGCACAGGGGCAGCGCCACCCGGAAGACGGTGCCGCGTCCGGGCTCGCTGACGACGGTGACGTCGCCGCCGCTCTGCTTGACGATGCCGTAGACGGTGGACAGGCCCAGGCCCGTGCCCCGGCCCTGCTCCTTGGTGGTGAAGAACGGATCGAAGACCCGCGGCAGGTTCTCGGGCGGGATGCCCCCGCCCGTGTCCGCCACGACGAGTTGCGCCCACGGCCCGCCCGGGCCCGGCGCATCGCCGCCGTCGGCCGCCTGGGTCCGCGACGTGGTGAAGGTCAGGCGCCCCCCGCCGGGCATGGCGTCCCGGGCGTTGGTGGCCAGGTTCAGCACCACCTGCTCCATCTGGTGGGGATCCACCAGCACCGGCAGGGGGGCCGGGTCCGGCCGACAGACGATCTCGATGTCCTCGCCCAGCAGCCGCGCCAGCATGCGGTCCAGGCCGCCGAGCACGCCGTTGAGGTCGACGACCCGCGGCTGCCGCAGGCTCTTGCGGCTGAAGGCGAGCAGCTGCTCGACCAGGGCGGCGGCGCGGCTGCACCCGCGGCGGATCTCCTGCAGGTACTCGGCGCCGGCGGCGGCGGGCCCCACTTCGGCCTCCAGCAGGTCCGCGTTGCCGCCGATCGCCATCAGCAGGTTGTTGAAGTCGTGGGCGATGCCGCCGGCCAGCTTGCCGACGGCCTCCATCTTCTGGGCCTGGCGCAGCTCCTCCTCGAGCCGCTTGCGGTCGGTGATGTCGCGCCAGACCACGTGCAGGATCCGCCGGTCGCCCCAGGGCACGGCGGTCAGCAGCACCTCGACGGGGAAGACCTCGCCGTCGGCCCGCCGGTGCTCCCACTCGAAGCGGTGGCTGCCCCGGGCGAAGGCCAACTCCATCATCTCGTCGGCCTTCTCGTAGGAGCGCCGGCCGTCGGGCTGGAACTCCGGCGAGAGCTCCGACGGATGGGTCTGCAGGAGTTCGTCGCGGGTGGCGTAGCGCAGCATGGCCACGGTGGCGTCGTTGCACTCGATGAAGCGGTTGTCGTCGATGATCAGGATGGCGTCGGCCGAGCGCTCGAACAGCTCACGGTAGCGCGCGCCGGCGGCGTGCCGCTCCAGATCGGCCAGGCGCGCCTCCAGTTCGTGCACCCGGGCCTGCAGCTTCGCCGTGGTCGGTTCGGGATCGCGGCGGGCAGGGGTCACGGCTCGGCTCCTCGGGGCGGCGGTCGGTGACGGCGCCAAGGCAGGGGGCCCAGCATAGGACCAATAGGGGCGGATGTCACGCCTGCCGCGGCGGCGGCGCGGCGCCCGGGACCATCCGCCGCGGATCGACCAGCCGGTCGAACTCCGCGGCGTCGAGCAGGCCGCGCTCCAGCACGACCTCCCGCAGGCCGGCGCCGGAGTCCAGGGCCTGCCGCGCGACGGCCGCCGCGGTGTCGTAGCCGAGGCGGGGCACCAGGGCCGTGACCGTCATCAGCGACGCGGCGAGATGTTCGGCCAACTTCGCCGGGTCCGGCTCGAGGCCGTCGATGCAACGGGCGGCGAACCCGGCGGCGCCGGTGGCCAGCAGCTCGATCTGTTCGAGGGCGCAGACCGCCAGCAGGGGCTTGGCGGCATTCATCTGCAGCTGGCCGCCCAGGCCGCCGATGGCCACGGCCGTGTCCAGCCCGCAGACCCGCGCGCAGGCCATGGCCAGGGCTTCGGCCTGGCCCGGATTGGTCTTGCCCGGCATGATCGAACTGCCCGGTTCCAGGGCGGGCAGGCGCAGTTCGCCCAGGCCGCAGCGGGGGCCCGAGGCCAACAGGCGCACGTCGCCGGCGACCTTGGCCAGGCTGACGGCCAGGTCCCGGAGGCTGCCGCTGAAGGCGACCACCGCGTCGTGGGCGCCCTGGGCCGCGAAGGGGTCGGCCGCCCGCCGCAGGGGCAGGCCGGTGCGCCGGGCCAGGATCGCGACGACCTCTCCCTTGCGCACTCCCCGCTCGCGCAAATGCCGAGCCAACTGATTGCTCCGTCGTTCCAAGTCGCCGTAAGACCACTCTTCCTCGGCATCGACAATCGCGATTCTTTGCGGCGGATGCTCGAGCAGATACTCGTGGGGAAGTTGCTGGGCTTCGGCGGGCAGCGGCCGACGCGGATCGGGGAGCATCCTGCGCACGGTCTCCGGTACCAATTGTAGCGAATCGAGCGGCGCATCGGGGTGGTGGAACGCCTGCGATAAGATCCATTCAAACTGTTCGAGC
>JACZKN010000425.1 GCA_014859985.1 Candidatus Krumholzibacteriia bacterium
TGGCGGCGGTCCCCGCCGGGGACAAGGCCGCGGCGGGCCTCGATTACGGCTACAACACCGCCGCCATGGTCCAGGCCGGCGTCGTGGCGGCCCACGCGGCCGGGTTGCGCGGCCGGGGCGTCACGGTCGGCCTGCTGGACACGGGCTTCCGCACCGTCCACGAGGCCTTCAGCGGCCTGCCGGTGCTCGACACCTGGGATTTCGTCAACGGCGACCCTGTGGTGGACGACGAGCCGGGCGATCCCGCCGGCAGCCGCAACCACGGCACCATGGTCCTGTCCACCCTGGCGGCCCGCCGTCCCGGGCATCTGCTGGGGCCGGCCCCGGACGTCGCGGTGCTCCTGGCCAAGACCGAGGACATCTCCCAGGAGGTGCCCGCGGAGGAGGACCATTGGGTGGCGGGCCTGGAATGGCTGGAAGCCTCGGGTGCGGACCTCGTCACCTCTTCCCTCGCCTACCTGGACTGGTACACCTTCGCGGAACTGGACGGCGCCACCGCCGTCACCACCATCGCCGCCGATCAGGCGGTGGCCCGGGGCCTGGTGGTGGTCAATTCGGCGGGCAACTACCGGACCACCACCGGCACCATCGCCGCACCGGCCGACGGCTTCGGCGTGATCGCCGTGGGCGCGGTGGACGCCGCCGGCGCGACCACCTGGTTCTCCTCGCCCGGCCCGACGGCGGACGGGCGCATCAAGCCCGACGTGGCCGCCCGGGGGGCGGGCAACCCCGTGGCCAGCCCCGACGATCCCTTCGCCTACGTCCAGGTCAGCGGCACCTCCTTCAGCGGGCCGCTGGTGGCGGGCGTGGCGGCGCTGGTGCTGGAGCGGGCGCCGGGGCTGTCGCCCGGCCAGGTGGCCGAGGCCCTGCGGACGACCGCCAGCCGGTCCGCGGCACCGGACAACGACCAGGGCTGGGGCATCGTCGATGCCTGGGCGGCGGCCACCTACTGGGGGCCGGTGTACGCGCACGCGCCGTTGCGGGACAGCGAGGACACCACCGGGCCCTACGATGTCGGCGCCGTCATCACCGCGCGCAGCGGCCTGGATGACCTCTCGCTGGCGGCGTACTGGCGCGCCGACGGCGGCCCTTGGCAGGCCGCGGCGCTGGCGCCCACCGGTGGCGAGCCGTCGGCGTATGCCGCGCAGATCCCCGGCCAGCCGGCGGGCACGTCGGTGCAGTACTACCTGACCGGCACCGACCTGGCGGGGGTGACCGTTACCGAGCCCGTGCGCGCCCCCGGGCGCGTCCACGCCTTCACCGTGGGCCCGGACACGACGCCGCCGCAGCTGGCCCACGTGCCCTTGTCCGACCATACCCTCTTCGCCTGGCCGCCGACGGTGCGCTGCACCGCCCGGGACAACCTGGGGCTGGACGCGGTGGAGCTGACCTGGCGCCTCAACGGCGGTGCGCTGCAGGGACCGGTGCCGCTGGTGCCCGGCGCGGAAGACGCCTGGTCGTTGCCCTTCCCCCTGGCCGTCGGTGCGGTCGCCGACGGTGACGTCGTCAGCTACGCGGTCACCGCCCGGGACCTGGCGGCCGCGGCCAACACCACCGTCGCGGGGGAGCACACCTTCACCGTGCGGGCCCTCGCCCAGGCCGACACCCTGCTGGCCGAGGCGCCGTCACTGTTCATCCCCGACGGCCAGGCACCCGGACTGACGCGGATCCTCAGCCTCGATCCGGGCGCGGCGGGGACCATCCTGGCGCTGCAGGTGGGCATCGCCATCATGCATCCGGCCCCCGAGCAGTTGTTGGTCGAGCTCTACGCCCCCGACGGCACCGTGGTCACCCTGCACGACCACGGCGGCGCCGGCACCACCGACCTGGCCGGCACCTGGCCCCTGGACCTGGCCGTGGCCGGGCCGGGCAGCCTGGACGACCTGGTGGGGCGGCCGGCCGCGGGTCCCTGGCTGCTGGCGGTAACCGACGACCAGGCCGGGGAGGTCGGGACCCTCGAGAGCTGGAGCCTGGCGTTGACCCTCACGCCCGGGGTGTCGTCCACCGGCGACACGCCCGCGGTCCCGTTCCTCGGCGGCCTGGCCGGCGCCCCCAACCCGTTCAACCCGCGCACCGGACTCGGCTTCACCCTCGAGCGTCCGGCCCGGGTGACGCTGACCATCTATGATCTGCGTGGTATGCTGGTCCGCCGGCTGCTGGATGAACGGCTCGACACCGGCACCCACCGGGTGGACTGGGACGGCCGGGACCGCTCCGGCCGGACGGTCGCCAGCGGCGTCTACGTGGCCCGCCTCGCGGCGGACGGCGCGGTGCGGGAGCGCAAGCTGACCCTCGTCCGCTGAACCGAGGCGGCATCTTGTCCGGCCGGAAGGACCGACCCGACCATGGCCAAGACCAGCACCCGCTATTTCTGCACCGGCTGCGGCCACGAGGAGCTGCGCTGGCTGGGGCGCTGCCCCGGCTGCGGTGCCTGGAACACCATGGCCGAGATGAGCGTGGCCAAGCCCGGCGC
>JACZKN010000426.1 GCA_014859985.1 Candidatus Krumholzibacteriia bacterium
GGCCCGTGGGCCCAATGCGGCAGGCCCCCGCGGTAGGCCAGCAGCCCGACGCCGAGCACCACGCCCAGCCCCAGCCCCAGCAGCGCGCCCCACCAGGCGGTGCGCACGGTCTAGGCCCCGCGGCCCTGGAGCTTCGCCCAATCGGCCATGAATCCGGCCAGGCCCTTGTCCGTCAGGGGATGGGCCACCAGCTTGGGGATCACCTCGGGCGGGATGGTCGCGATGTGGGCCCCCAGCAGCGCGGCGTCCACCACGTGCATGGGGTGGCGCACCGAGGCGACGATGACTTCGGTCTCGAGGTCGTAGTTGTCGTAGACCTCCAACACGTCCGACACCAGCTGCATGCCGTCCTCACCCACGTCGTCCAGGCGCCCGACGAAGGGCGAGACGTAGGCGGCGCCGGCCTTGGCCACCAGCAGCGCCTGGTTCACCGAGAACACCAGGGTCGCGTTGACGGCGATGCCGTCGCCGGCGAGGGCAGCGATGGCCTTCAGGCCCGCGAGGGTGGTGGGGACCTTGACCACCAGGTGGTCGTCGAGCTTGGCCAGGCGGCGGCCCTCGGCCACCATGCCGTCGGCGTCCAGGGCGGTGACCTCGCCGCTGACCGGCCCCTGCACCAGCCGGCAGATCTCCTTGAGCAGGGCGTCGGTGTCGGTCCTGCCGGCCTTGGCCATCAGGCTGGGGTTGGTGGTCACCCCGTCGCACATGCCCATGGCCTTGACGTCCTGGATGGCCTTCAGGTCGGCCGAGTCGATGAAGAACTTCACGGGGATTCTCCTTCCGGGGAGCGGGCGCCGGGCGCCGCCGGTTCCCGCCAGGCGGGATCCAGCAGCCGTCCGGGGTATTGGACCTCCTCGAGAACCAGCCCCTGCGGCGGCGCCATGCCGCCGGCCCGGGAGCGGGCGCACGCCGCGAAGATCGCCGGCACGTCGTCGGCGGGGCGTCGCCCCCGGCCGATCTCCACGAGGGTGCCCACGAGGTTGCGCACCATGTGGTGCAGGAAGCGGTTCGCGCGCACGTGCAGGACAGCGGACAAGATAGCCGAATCGGCGGGCCAATCAAAGCGGCAAACGTCGACCCGGCACACGTTGCCGTCGTCCTTCAGGGAAGCCGCCTTGCAGAAGCTGGTGAAGTCGTGGGCGCCCACGAGGTCGGCCGCCGCCCGGTCCATGGCGGTGCGGTCCAGGTCCCCGTCCAGTTGCCAGCAGTGCGGCCGGAAGAGGTCACGACCCAGCAGCAGGTGGTAGCTGTAGCGGCGGGACGTCGCCGAGAGGCGGGCGTTGAAGTCGGGGGAAACCTGCCGCACCCCGGTGACCGCCAGGTCCGGGGGCATGGTGCCGGCCAGCGCCCGCACCAGGCGTTCCGCCTCGGCGGCCCCGGCCACATCCAGGTGGGCCACCTGGCCCCGGGCGTGCACGCCGGTGTCGGTGCGGCCGGCGCCCACCGGCAGCACCTCGCGCCCGAGCAGCCGGCCGGCGCCGCGGGCCAACTCGCCCTGGACCGTACGCAGGCCCGGCTGCACCTGCCAGCCGTGGAACTCCGTCCCCACGTAGGCCAGGTCGATGCGCAGGCGCACGGTCACGGCGTCACCACCTCCCGGGCGGGGACCGCAGCACCGCCAGGGCCACCAGGGCTGCCGCCCAGAGCACAAGGACCGCAGCCTGCCCGGACGGCGGCCGGGGCCCGGTCGCCGCCCGCG
>JACZKN010000427.1 GCA_014859985.1 Candidatus Krumholzibacteriia bacterium
GGAAGGTGACGTCTCCCTCATCGTCGCTGCAGCCGGCGACCAGCACCAGCCCGAGCAGCAGGCCCGCGGCCAGCAGCAGGGTGGGCGCGGTCCGTGCGGCGCGGCATCTCGTCATGGACGCAAGTCTTTTCATTGCCTCAAATTCCTCGCGTTCAACTGGTGGGGGGATCCCGTCACGGCCGGCCACCGGGATCCGGACCGACCGCCGCCCGCGGGCGGTGCGCCGACCGGAACCATGCCCGCCTGGAGGCAGGGCCGCATTTCCAACCCATGAATATTATGTTGTTGCCCCCGGAAAGTCCACACCCCATCGGCCCCGGGGCGGAGCGGGCGGGACGGCAGGGCTTGCCGAAACGACACCGCGGGGCAACATTGGGCGGGGGACGGCCGCGTCGGCCGCCACCGGCCGCGGGCCGCCCGCCCGCAGGAGGAACCCCGGATGCTGATCCCCCCCGGCACCGTCGCCGTGGACCCCGGCCTGGATCTCTTCGCGGAGATCGACCGCCTGCGGCGGGAACTGAACGCCGTCATCCTGGCGCACTACTACCAGGAGCCGGACATCCAGGACGTGGCCGACTTCGTGGGCGACAGCCTGGCCCTCAGCCAGAAGGCCGCGGCCGCCGACGCCGAGGTCATCGTGTTCGCCGGCGTGCACTTCATGGCCGAGACGGCGAAGATCCTCAATCCCCACAAGCAGGTGCTGCTGCCGGACCTGGAGGCCGGCTGCAGCCTGGCCGACGGCTGCCCGCCGGACCGGTTCGCCGCCTTCCTGGCCCGGTACCCGGGGCACAAGGTGGTGTCGTACATCAACTGCTCGGCCGCCACCAAGGCCCAGAGCGACGTCATCTGCACCAGCAGCAACGCCGTGAAGATCGTCGCCTCGTTCCCGGCGGACCAGCCGCTGGTCTTCGCGCCGGATCGTTTCCTGGGCGCCTGGGTCGCGCGCCAGCTGGGCCGCGACCTGGTGCTTTGGCCCGGGTCCTGCGAGGTCCACGAGGTCTTCAGCGAGAAGGCGCTGGTCGGGTTGAAGGTCGCCCACCCGCAGGCCAAGGTGGCCGCCCATCCGGAATGTCCGGAAGCCGTGCTCCAGCACGCCGACTACGTGGGCAGCACCACGGGTATCCTCGAGTTCGCCCGCAGGACCGACGCGCCGGCGGTGATCGTGGTCACCGAGCCGGGGATCCTCCACCAGATGCGCAAGGAAAGCCCCGGCAAGGAGCTGATCCCGGTGCCCGGAGCGGACGAGAGCTGCAGCTGCAACGAATGCCCCTACATGAAGAAGAACACCCTGCAGAAGCTCTACCTCTGCATGCGCGACCGCACGCCGCAGGTCACGGTCGACCCCGCGATCGCCGCGCGGGCGCTCGTGCCCATCCGCCGCATGCTCGAGCTGAGCCGCTGAGCCCCGCCGGGGCAGGTGGCCGGGGGGATCCGCCATGACCGTCCGCACGCCGGTCTACCTGGACCATCACGCCACCACGCCCCCGGACCCGCGGGTGCTGGCGGTGCTGGAGCGGGTGCAACGGGAGCACTGGGGCAATCCCGCCAGCTCGGGCCACGCCTACGGCTGGGCCGCGGCCCGGGTGGTGGAACTGGCCCGGGAGCAGGTCGCCGCGCTCCTGGGGGCCGAGCCCAGGGAGATCGTCTTCACCTCCGGGGCGACGGAGTCCGACAACCTGGCGATCCTCGGCGCGGCCGAGGCTCTCGCCCCCCGGGGCCGCCACCTGGTGACCACCAACCTGGAGCACGACGCGGTGGCCGGCCCGGTCGCCGCGCTGGTGCGCCGGGGCTGGGAGGCCACGGTGGTGGCGGCCGGGCCGGACGGCCTGGTGCGCGCCGATGACGTGGCCGCCGCGCTGCGGGACGACACGGTCCTGGTCTCGGTGATCGCCGCCCAGAACGAGATCGGCACGATCCAGCCCCTGGCCGGCATCGGCGCGGCCTGCCGCGCCCGCGGCGTCCTGCTGCACACGGACGCGGCCCAGGCGGTGGGCCGGATCCCCCTGGACGTGCGCCGGCTGCCGGTGGACCTGCTGTCCTGCTCGGCCCACAAGCTGTACGGCCCCAAGGGCGTGGGCGCCCTTTGGCTGCGGCGCCGGGAGCCGCGGGCCACGGTGGCGCCCCTGCTGCACGGCGGCGGCCAGGAGCGGGGGCTGCGCCCCGGGACCCTGCCTGCCCCCCTGATCGCCGGCTTCGGCGAGGCCTGCCGCATCGCCGCCGCGGAGCTGGACCAGGAGTCCGCGCGCGTGGGAGACCTGCGCGACCGCCTGTGGCGCCGGTTGCAGGATGGGCTGGACGGGGTGCGCCTCAACGGGGCCGAGCAGCCCCGCCTGCCCGGGAACCTGAACGTGAGCTTCGCCGGCGTGCCGGCCGGGTCCCTGGCCGGTGCGCTCGGCGTGCTGGCGGTCTCTTCCGGCTCGGCCTGCTCGAGCGCCGACGGCGGTCCGTCGCGCATCCTCAGGGCCATCGGCGTGCCCGAGGACCTGGCCGGCGCCAGCCTGCGGCTGGGGCTGGGCC
>JACZKN010000428.1 GCA_014859985.1 Candidatus Krumholzibacteriia bacterium
GTCCAGGGCATCGGCGGCGACCGCCCCAAGCACCGCGCCCTGGGCCGGGCCCTGGGCGAAGAGCCCTTCGTGGACGACCTGCAGGTGCCGGGGCTGCTGCACGGGGCCCTGCGTTTTACGGACCACCCGCGGGCGGTGGTACGCACGTTGGAAACCGCCGCGGCCGCCGCGCTGCCGGGCGTCCGGGCTGTGCTGACGGCCGCCGACGTGCCCGGCAAACGCCACACGGGCCTGATCGTGCCGGACTGGCCGCTCCTGGTGGCCGCCGGCGAGACCACCTGCTGCGTGGGCGACGTGCTGGCGCTGGTGGTCGCCGACACCGAGCAGGCGGCGCGCGCGGCGGCCGCCGCCGTGGCGGTGGACTACGACGTGCTCGAGCCCCTGACCGATCCCGAGCTGGCCGCCACCAGCCCGATCCTCGTCCACCAGGCGGGCAACGTGCTGGAGACCAGCGTCGTGCGCCGGGGCGGGGACGCGGACCGGGCCCTGGCCGCCTCGGCCCACGTCACCCGCGGCGTCTACCACACCCAGCGCATCGAGCACGCCTTCCTGGAGCCCGAAGCCGCGGTCGCCCTGCCCGAGGACGGGGGCTTGAAGGTCTTCTCCCCCGGCCAGGGCGTGTACGTGGACCGGCGGCAGATCGCCGCCCTGCTGGGCCTGCCCGAGGACGACGTGCGCGTGATCCAGGTGGCCACCGGCGGCGCCTTCGGCGGCAAGGAGGACCTGTCGGTGCAGGGCCACGCCGCCCTGGCGGCCTGGCGCCTGCAACAGCCGGTGAAGGTGAAGCTGACCCGGGACGAGTCCATCCTCATGCACCCCAAGCGCCACCCCATCCGCCTGGCCTACGCCCTGGGCTGCGACGCGGCGGGACGGCTGACGGCGCTGAAGGCCGACATCCTGGGCGACACCGGGGCCTACGCCTCCGTCGGCGGCAAGGTGCTCGAGCGCGCGGCCGGCCACGCCACCGGCGCCTACCACGTGCCGATCGTCGACGTGACGGCCCGCGCCGTCCACACCAACAACCCGCCCTGCGGGGCGATGCGGGGCTTCGGGGCCAACCAGGCCACCTTCGCCCTGGAGAGCTGCGTCGACGAGCTGTGCCGGCTGGGCGGGTTCGATCCCTGGCTCTTCCGCTGGGAGAACGCCCTGGTCGAGGGCTCGCTGACCGCGACGGGCCAGGTGCTGCACGGCGGCGTGGGCGTGCGCGCCACCCTGGCCGCGGTGCGCGACGCCTACGACGCCGCCGCTTGCGCCGGCCTGGCCTGCGGCATCAAGAACTGCGGCGTGGGCAACGGCATGAGCGACGGCTGCGAGGTGGCGATCGAGATCGCCGCGGCCGACCGCGTGGTCGTCCACCACGGCTGGACCGAGATGGGCCAGGGCGTGCACACCGTCGCGGTGCAGGTGGTGGCCCAGGAGACGGGCCTCGACCCGGACCTCATCGAGGTCCAGGTGGACACCGCCCAGGGCGCGATCGCGGGCATGACCACCAGCAGCCGGGCCACCAGCCTGGTGGGCAACGCGCTGATCGACGCCTGCCGCGACCTGGAGGTGGATCTGGCCGCGTCGCCCCTGTCCGCCCTGGTGGGCCGCCGCTACCGCGGGCGCTGGAGCTTCGACCGCTCGACGCCCCCCGGCGCGCCGGGCGAGGTCGTCACCCACTACTCCTACAGCTACGCCACGCAGCTGGTGGTGCTCGACGGGCAGGGACGCATCGCCAAGGTGGTCGCGGCCCACGACGCCGGCCGCGTGGTCAACCCGCCGCTCTTTCGCGGGCAGATCCAGGGCTCGGTGCACATGGGCCTGGGCTACGCCCTCTCGGAGGAGCTGCCCACGGTGGGCGGCCGCCCCGTCTCGACCCAGCTGAAGGACCTGGGCCTGATCCCCCTGGACGCGATGCCGCCGGTGGAGGTGATCGCCGTTGAGGTGCCCGACCCCCTGGGCCCCTACGGCGCCAAGGGCGTGGGCGAGATCGGCCTCGTGCCCACGGCGGGCGCCGTGGCCAACGCCCTGTGCGCCTTCGACGGCGTGCGGCGGATGCGGCTTCCGCTTGTGCCCCCGAAGGAGGCGCCGTGAGCCTCGTGGTGCGCGACGTCACCTGGTGGGACTGGCGGTCCGGGAGCCTGCATGCGGGCGACCTGCTGATCGACGGCGGCGTGGCGCCGCTGCACGGCGCGCCACCGCCGGGGGCCGCGGTCGTCGAGGGCCGCGGCGGGCTGGCCATGGC
>JACZKN010000429.1 GCA_014859985.1 Candidatus Krumholzibacteriia bacterium
GCCCTGGTCGTCGCCGTGGCGCTGGCCGTCGGCGCCGCCTCGGTCCTGGACCGCTGGAAGTCCGGGGTCGTCGCCGCCAACCTGGCCCTGAGCGAGCGCGCGGCCCGCCAGCTCGTCGCCGACAGCGCCGAGTTCCTGGCCCAGGCGCCACTCAGCGATCCGGACGGCGATCCGGACGGCGATCCGGACGACGACCCGGCTGGCGACCCGCGGCGGGCGGACCTGCCGAGGGACGTGCTCGACCGGCGGCTGGCGGAGATCTCGGACCTGTCCTTCGCCGCCCACCGCGGGGCCAAGGGGGGGTTCTGGCTGCCGCATCTTCAGGAGTTCCTGGGCTACGCGGATCCTGCGTCGCCGCCGCCCAAGCCCGCTTTCGGGCCGCCCCCCCGTTCCTACCGGATCATCCTGGACCAGGTGCTCGAGTCGATCCGCGAGGAGACCGCGATCACCCGGCTGCACCAGTTCGATCCGGCCATCTTCACCCTGGCGACCGTGCCCGTGCAGCGCGAGGGCCGGGTCGTCGCCGTGGTCTGGGCCAGGGTGCACATCGAGCGGGAGATGCCGGCCTGGAAGCTGGGCCGCTACCTGCAGGCCGCGGCCGGGCTGACGCTCTTCGGCTTCCTGGTCGTCCTGGTGGTGACGGTGAACCAGCGGCGCGAGATCCGCAGCCTGAACGCCGGGCTGCGCACGATCCAGGAGGATCCCGCGTTCCGGCTGCCGGGGCGCAGCGGGATGTACGGGACCATCCGGCGGTCCATCAACGCCATGGTCGACTCCCTCGAACAGGCCCACCAGGAGCGCAAGGCGTTGGAGGCGCGGCTGCACCAGCGGGCCAAGATGGAGGCCCTGGGCAAGCTGCTGGCGGGGATGGCCCACGAGGTCAAGACGCCGCTGGCCATCCTCAAGACCCGGGTGCAGATCTGGCAGCGGGACCTCGCGCGGTTCAGTGCGCGGACCGGCCACGAATCGCCCCTGTCGGACGACTCCCTGCAGATCGTCCTGGACGAGATCAACCGCCTGTCCGACCTGGTGACCAAGCTGCTCTACTTCTCGCGGCCGCACGACCCGGAGAGCATGAAGCCGCAGGACATCAACGACCTGCTGCGCCACACCGTGCTCCTGGTCAAGCCGCGGCTGCTGCAGCAGAAGACTGACGTGGACCTCGACCTGGCCGCGGAGGCGCCGTCGGTGCTCGGCGACGCCGGGCCCCTGCACCAGATCTTCCTGAACCTGCTGACCAACTCGCTGCAGGCCATGGGACGGCACGGCCGCCTGGCCGTCTCGACCCGGACCGACCGGACAGCCGGTGTGGTCCGCGTCGAGGTCCGCGACACGGGTCCGGGCATCGCCCCGGACATCATGGACCAGGTCTTCGACCCCTTCTTCACCACCCGCCACGGCGGCACGGGGATGGGCCTGTCCATCGCCTACGAGATCGTGCGGGCGCACCGGGGCGAGATCCGCTTCGTCGCGCCGGACGACGGCCGCGGCGCCCACTGCGTCGTCACCCTGCCCCTGCACCCGCGGACGGAGGAGCCCGCATGACAAGCAAGACCCTGCTGGTCGTGGACGACGAGCACGCCATGCGCCGCAACATCCGCGACCTGGTGGCCGACCCGGACCTTGACGTGCTCGAGGCGGAGGACGCCGAACAGGCCCTGGTCCTGCTGGAGACGCAGCGGGTCAACGCCGTCCTCTTGGACGTCAACCTGCCCGGCATGGACGGCCTGGCCTGCCTGGAGCGGATCAAGCAGCGCTGGCCGGCCCTGCCGGTGATCATCTTCACGGCCTACGGCACCAGCGAGCGGGTGATCGAGGCCATGAAGATGGGCGCCTACGACTACATCCAGAAGCCCTTCGACGCCGAGGACCTGCTGCTGGTGATCGGCCGGTCCCTGGAGTACGCCGGCCTGCTGGAGGAGGTACGCTCGCTCAAGGAGATGAGCCGGGCCGCGCCCGACGGGCGGCGCCAGGAGCAGGCCATCATCGGCCAGGCCCCGTGCATGCAGCACGTCTTCAAGCAGGTGGGCCAGGTCGCGGCCAGCCCGGCCCCCGTGCTGGTGGTGGGCGAGAGCGGCACGGGCAAGGAGCTGGTCTCGGACGCCATCCAGCGGCACTCGGCGCGGGCGGGCCGGCCCTACGTCAAGGTCAACTGCGGCGCCCTGTCCGAATCGCTGCTCGAAAGCGAGATCTTCGGGCACGAGAAGGGCGCTTTCACCGGGGCCGATTCGCTGCACCTGGGCCACTTCGAGATGGCCGACGGCGGCACCCTCATGCTGGACGAGATCGCCAGCATGTCGCCGCGCCTGCAGGTGCGCCTGCTGCGGGTGCTGCAGCACGGCACCTTCTACCGGGTCGGCGGCGACCGGGACCGCAAGGTCGACGTGCGGCTGATCTGCCTGTCCAACCGCGTGCTCGAGGACGAGGTCAAGGCGGGGAACTTCCGCGAGGACCTCTACTACCGGATCAACGTGATCCGCATCAACCTGCCGCCCCTGCGCGACCGCATCGAGGACATCCCGCTCCTGGTCCGGCACTTCCTGGAGCGCTACGCGTCCGGGCGCGAGTTCATGGTGCCGGAGACCACCTGGAAGGCCCTCATGGCCCACGAATGGCCGGGCAACGTCCGCGAGCTGGAGAACGCGATCCAGCGGGCGGTCGCCCTCAGCCGGCGCAACGTCCTGACACCCGACCTGGTGCCGCGCGAACCGGCGGCCGACGGCGGCCCGGGCTTCTACCGGCAGGAGCTGGCCCGGGGCCGCTCACTGCGGGCGATCATGGAGAAGCTCGAGAAGCGGATCATCGCCGAGACCCTGGCCGAGCAGGGGGGCAACCGGAGCCGCGCCGCCGAGGCGCTGCAGGTGCACCGACGCTACCTGTACAGCAAGATGAAGAAGTACGGCCTGCGCTGAAGCGGCTCCCAGGAGTGTTCGCTTTCAGCCCACCGGCACCCCAGTGACGCCGTAACTCGTATTTTTGCAACGGACAGGCCGTGGCACGGGTCTTGTTTGTCACGGGCGAGGATCGTTCCGACCCCCGAATCCACCTGGAGAGTCGACCTTGCTGGCACCGCCCTGGATCCTGCTGATCATGCTCGGCTCGTTCATCGCCTGCGCCATGGCGTTGCGCCTGCCCATCGGCCTGTCCCTGGCGCTGGCGGCCGTCGCCGGTGCGCTGGCCGGGGGCGCCGGCGTGCCCGTCGACCAGCTGGTCGAGGGGGCCTTCGCCTACATCGACCCCATCCTGATCATCGCCGCCGCCATGGTCTTCATGGCGGTGCTGGAGGAGTCGGGCGCCCTGGGCAGCATCAGCCGCAGCATCGTGATCCGGCTGCACCGCCGCGCGCTGCTGCTGGTGGGCGGCGTCACCCTGTTCATCATGTTCCCGGGCATGATCACCGGCCAGTCGACGGCCACGGTGCTGACCACCGGGGCCATCGCCGCGCCGGCCCTGATGGCCTGCGGCATCCCCCGGGTCAAGGTGGCGGCGATGATCGCCATGACGGCCATCTACGGGATGATCGCCCCGCCGGTCAGCCTGCCCACCATGATCATCGGGTCGGGGGTGGACATGCCCTTCGTGGGGTTCGAGCTGCCGCTGCTGGTGGCCACGCTGCCCCTGGCGTTCGGCGTCAACCTGGCGCTGGCGCGGCCCTACCTGCGCGGCCTGCGCCTGGACCGGGTGCCGCCGGAGCTGGGCCCGGACCACCATGCGGCCTACGGCCTGCGGCTGTACCTGCCGCTGGTCGTGGTGGTGCTGCTGCTGGCCGGGATCCGCGTCTTCCCCGGGTGGTTCCCCAACCTGGGCATCGCCCTGGTCCTGGTCGTCGGCAGCCTGGTGGGCCTCTTCACGGGCCGCCGCTTCGGCATCCTGGCCGCGGCCCAGGGCGCGCTCGGGCGCGGCCTGCCGGTCATGGGCATCCTCGTCGGGGTCGGCATGTTCATCCAGGTCATGACCCTGACCGGCGTGCGGGGCATGCTGGTGGTCGCGGCCCTGGACCTGCCGCCGGTCCTGAAGTACGCGGGCGTCGCGGTCATGATGCCCGTCTTCGGGGCGGTGTCGGCCTACGGCTCGGCCTCGGTCCTGGGCGTGCCGTTCCTGCTGTCGTTCCTGGGCCAGGACGAGATCGTCGTCGGCGCGGCGCTGTCGCTGTTCGCCGGCCTGGGCGACCTGATGCCGCCGACCGCCCTGGCCGGCATCTTCGCGGCCCAGGTCGTGGGCGAGAAGAACTACCTGAACGTCCTGAAGCACACGGCCCTGCCCGCCCTGGCGACGGCGGCCTGGGCGCTGGGGATGATCGTGTTCGCCAACACCCTGGCGGCCGTGCTGCCGGGCTAGGGAGGTCACGCCGTGCTGACCTGGATCTACCAGGGGATCGTCTTCATCTTCTGCGCGCTGCTGGTGCGGGAGATCCTGCGCGAACGGCGCTTCACCGCGCAGCTGACGGCGGCCCTGGTGCTGGTGCCCATGGCCCTGCGGCTGCTGATGATCAAGTAGGGGAGCAGGCATGCGCCTCCAGCGACGCCACATCGTGCAGACGACCGTCGTCCTGGGCCTGGCCGTCGCGCTGGGCGGGATCGCCGGCCGCTCGTTCCTGGCGCAGCGGCGCCCCGAGCCGCTTTACCCGGCCCCCGGCCTGACCCGGGTCCTGCGGCTGAGCGAGATCAACCCGCTGCTGGCCGGCACCCGGGCCGACACCGAGGTGTACGTCTTCGCGGGCGCGGCCCCGGGCGCCTCGCTGCTGCTGCTGGGCGGGACCCATCCCAACGAGTTCGCCGCCTACCTGGCGGCGGTGATCCTCCTGGAGAACCTGCGGGTGGACGCCGGGACGGTCTACCTCGTGCCCCGGGCCAACGCCAGCGCGGCGACGCACACCGAGTCGCAGGAGGCCCATCCCCGGTTCGTCGCGATCGGGACCCCCGGCGGCGTCCGGACCTTCCGCCACGGCGCCCGGGTCACCAACCCGGTCGACCAGTGGCCCGACCCCGAGATCTACACCCACCCGACGTCCGGTTCGCTGCTGGCGGGCAACGAGACCCGCAACCTGAACCGGGCCTACCCGGGCGTCCGCGACGGCAACCTGACCGAGCGCCTGGCCTGGGCCATCACCGAGCTGATCCGCCGCGAGGGGATCGACCTGGCCATCGACCTGCACGAGGCGGCGCCCGAATACCCGGTGGTCAACGCCCTGGTCGCCTCCGAGCGCAGCCAGGAGATCGCCTCCTTCGCCACCCTCTCCCTGGAGATGGCCGGCCTGGACTTCGCCCTCGAGCCCTCGCCCCCCGGCTTCCGGGGCCTGAGCCACCGCGAGTGGACCGACTACACCGAGACCCGGCCCTTCCTGCTGGAGACGGCCAACCCGGCCCAGGGCCGGCTGCGCGGGCGCACGGACGCCGCGCTGGTGCTCCACGGCCGGGACCGGCAGTACCTGAAGGCGGCGGGCATCGGCGCCCTGGCCATGCCCTACGACGCGGACGGCCTGCCCATCGAGCTGCGCGTCACCCGCCACCTCGAGGCGGTCGCCGCCATCCTCGAGGCCCACAACCTGCTCGATCCGGAGCGGCCCCTGCTTGCGGACGGATGGCCGGGCCGCGAGGCGCTGATGGCCGAGGGCGTCGGGGCCTTCCTGGGCGGGCCGGCCATCCGTCCGCAAGCAGGGGCCGCTCCGGATCGA
>JACZKN010000051.1 GCA_014859985.1 Candidatus Krumholzibacteriia bacterium
AGATGCTCGGCACATCTGCAGCGTCCGGTGCTCCGACTCGGTCAGCAGCGCCGCCGGCTCCAGCGCCCCCTGCCGCTCGATCCACACGTACTTGCGCCGTCCGACCAGCTCCTCGCTGATCGGCACCTCGTAGGCCAGGGATATGTCGTCGATGAGCCGCAGCACCGTCTGCTTCGAGCACCCCAGGCTGCGGGCCAGCTCGGTCAGGCTGTACCGACGCCCGGTGAACAGCAGCTTGGCGAACAGCGAGATGAGCTTCTCGCCGTAGCTGCGGTCCGGGCTGTGGCGGGCGTTCCGGTTGGTACGGGTCACGCCGTCGAGCATGAGGCTTGTCCATTCCGCGGGACGGAATGGTACCATGGGTTGTTGTTGGGGATCAAGAGGTTTTGGGGTTTTGCATGGGTTTGTTCGTTTGGCTGATTGTGAGATATTTTGTCCGGAAGGCGTAGTAACCCGGCAATCCCGGGGTCAGCGACTCCGGATACGCGACTAAGCCATATGGGCATGTAGCGGTCCTGTCCTCCGGCGGATCTGCGGGCGACCGGGACCACGGTGGTCGACGCTTAGCATCAGGGGTTGCCGGTTATCAGCGCGATCCCTGTCCTGCCCGAGCCGCTCGACCTGGCTGCCACTAAAAGGGGCAATCACCCAGGCGGTCGAGGACCAACCGAACTCACCGCTCGCAGCCCTCGATGAATGGGCCCCCCGGCAACCCCGGATCGGATCACTTAGCCAATTGATAGCGCCTAGAAACCGATCTTGGCGACGGATATGCGCACGGTCGCACGCACTTGCGCATTGCGCTCTTCTACCGCCCGGCAGCCCCGGGCCCATTCATCTAGGCGGCGTCGATTTTCCCTGAAAGCAGATGAATCCTTAACACGGCCCGTTTTCGCTACAGCGGCACCAATTCCCGCTCCCAAGGAAATACACAGCGCGTAAGATGCTCCCTCTTCGAATTCCGGTTCGTCTCTACTGGCTTGCGCGTTCAAATAGCCCAAGACGACCCCAGCCACTGCGCCCAGCGCCGCCCACTTGCCGCGTTGCTTGGTATATCGATACACGCGCAGAAGCGCGGGTGCAGGCGGTTCCGGGCGTACTTCTGTTCCATAAGGTGCCTCGAGGATGACCCGACATTCGGCGGATACTTGTGTAAAACACGACATATTTGGATAGCCCGCGACTAGGGTAAATGCATAGTCCCCAGATCTCAACAATACGTTGTTGGCACTACGCCCATTCCACGAGAAACTACTGCCAGAAGAAACACCTAGCAACGAAATCTTCTTGCTAAACGGCGAACCGATTTCTCTTGCAAAAAGACGCAATGAATTGGTATGGTGAGCGCTAGTTGGAAGATTCTCCCAAGTAGCCGTAACCAGACACGCACCCATTTCTAACGGATAAAACGACCCTTCAGTAATTTTTATAGTGGACAGTACCGGAAAAGACATTTTCGTATTTCCAAAAAAGGCGATTTTGCCGGGCGAGAATCGCGCTGGATCAAGTTCCAGATCAGGATTGTAGCACAATGCGAGTCTGATTTGAGCCCCCGCATTTACCTCATCACCTTCAATAAGGTTGATCATTCCGAGATAAAGATGCGCCTCGGACAGTATCAACCGGCCATGTTCAGCAGCTACAATATCGTCAAATAATGCGCGCGATTGTTTGTAATGGCCGTACTCATACTCGGCAATTGCATGAGAAAGTTCCGCGGCGGAGCCAATACCAAGGGGAAGGATTAGGCAAGTGCAAGATGCAACGACGAACGCGAAACATGTCGAATTTCGCTTAATACAACTTCGAGCATTTTGCAAATTATTACCCCCGCTAGGACGCGATATCATGTGCCGCCGTACACCGAAATCAGAACACGCGGCCAGTCCCAGACGCTACTCGCCCGCGCCATCAATGGTAAGCCGCACTCTCGCCGTCTGCTCAACCTGGCGGTTATATTCGGCTACCGAGCGGCGATCAGCGCTATATTTCTCTTCTAACAATCTGTTTTTTTCTATATTATCAGGTAGTTCTTCAGTTACTATAGTCTTCTCACTAGCAGATTTAGCACCTAGCCAGATACCTCCCACCGTAGCCCCTACCAGAAGCACTCCACCGTGAATTTGCTTATCTTCGTCCGGTACACCTGCTTGCAGAGTTGCATCAAGGACAATCCCTCCCAACGCCCCGACCATAGCCCCAACAAGAAGGCCCCGAAAAAACCCTTTTGCGCCTTCTGCCTGCCAGCTCTCGCGCGTCGTTCGATATAGCATCGGCCTGTTCGGCTCCGGAAGTCTATTTGTCCCATAAGGAGCGTCGAGCTCGATCCGCAATATCCCTCCCCACGCTTGCTCCGCAATCAGCTCTCCTCCCGCGACTCGAACTACAACCGGCTCACAACCCTCTACACTTAGCCATTCCTTGCTACGCCACCCTTTAAGCGACATCGTCGTACTAACAGTCTCTTCACCACCAAAGTTCTTCCCCCCTTTCGCAAGACTGCCTACTGGCAAATCAAACGTATCCTCCCGCGCCAAAAACTCAATGGTTGCCGTAGCAGCCCGTGGCGCTACCATTTCTTTAGTGTTCACGGTCCAGTGCAACAAAACGTGAGGCCAATCGCTTCCGTACACATAACACCACTTTTCGTCCGTCGTCACGCGATTCAAGTGTACTACTCCATCTACTGCCGACTCGAACATCTTCACTCTACCCGGCGAGTAGACGCTTGGGTCTAACGAGAACTCTATGTCATACGACTTGGCTAAGCGCAAGTACCGCGCAGCATTAATCATATCACCGACAGCATAGCTCGCTAACCCCGCATAGCTTGCCAACCTCGCGAACTCCGCAGTAGTTGCTGGCCCCGCTAACCCACGAGCCGCGATATCAAGAGCATCCCTGAAGCTGCCGGACCGATATTTTCTCTCTACTTCTTTGCACTCCTCACTAGTGACACTCCGATTCCACTGCTGCCACGTCTCAATAATGTTTACCGCTCTGCCGCATCGATCAGCTGGCTGTAGTGCTGCCCACGCGCCTGCTGTAACCCGCTCCGGCCAGACCGCATAATTGTCGCTAACACCCGCTAAGGTCGGAGCATCACAAATTAGGTACGCCGCCACGCCAACAACTTGCAATGCTCTTGCAATCGCAACTCCGGATAGCAGGCCTAAATATTTTCCTGTTTTCATTGCCACCCCCGTAAGCGCGAACAACGCAGTATTCTAACCGTAATCCCTATTCATGCCCGTCTCCGGGCACGTGCTTGGGCTCCAGGAACAACCTAAATCTCGCACCCAGCATACATATCCCAGTTAATTGCATGCCCCTCGTTATTCTACGATGCCAGTTGGGGCACCATCAACACGCTCGCGGTAGACGGCCTCGTGCGCTATATGATAGCGATTTACGACGTAAGCCATCCGCTCGACAGAGAGCAGTATAATCCATACGATAATCTTTGTCCCCAGGGCCAGTGCTGCGACCGCGGCACAATAGGCCACATATGTCAGACGATAGAACGGCACGTTTCCGGAAACAATTACCGCCAAAGTCGACAGAAAAACGACGGCCATTGACGCCAGACAGACAACAAGCGCGGCTGTTCCCATTCCGCGGCACGTACTATAAGTCACATAATAGATATCGGAGCTCGCAGTGCGGCCGAGCCTATGCACTGAAGCTTTTCGCGCGACCCAAAATAGAGCGATCAGTATAATCGCACCATACACACCCAAGCACAACCGGGGCAAGCCCGCCGACCATATTTCTCTGCGCTGCGCTGCCGCGGCCTGTCTTGCATTTGCCTTCGCTGCGCGAGATCGCTGAGCCTCGCGGTCGTTATGCTCCAATCGCGCCCGCCTCTCTAATTCTATGGCTGCGCGACTGTTCGCCTCCATCATACCCATGATTTTCACGCGATCATTGCTGGAATTCACCGCGGATTCGATGACGTCCAAATCAGTAACCGGCCGACACGAGTCTAATTGTATTACGATCGCGGAACGCGCGGTATCGAAATTCGCTCCGACAACATTGCCGATGACCAAAGTTTTATAATCGCAAGCTTCGATTTGCAGCCTTCCACGAGCCAGAAGCAAATCCCTCGCTCCCTTGATGCGCTCGTCAAGATTAGCCAACTCTGCGTACGGGAACGCATCCTGCGCAAGAAGGTGTTGTCGCTGTACCTGCAATCTCACAAGATCTTCGCGCACTGAAGCCATCACACCCGAGAGATCTGCAGACGCACCTGGCACGACAGCTACAAGACTATCAGTCAAGTTGGCGAAAGGCACAGCAAAGGTTAACCGGCCGTACAACTGCGCTAGCGTTACTGCGCTGCCCGCGCGCCGCTCAGTCTCCTCGGAGTCCAAAAGGATAACGGACCGCCCTTTCAGAAAGTGACTGCTCGTTGAATACAACGACGGATCAAACGGTTGCTTTGCATAGGTACCGCGGTTCTGTATATACGGTACTACCAGGCCAATGACTACAATCAGGACAAGCGCTGCCGCCCCAATCACGACAATATTATACACCAGTTGCATCTCAATTGACCTTGAGGATTTTGTCATCCAAATACTCCTAGGGTACGGACATTTTTGGAGACCTAAATACGTACAACCGTTGTGCCACCACCGACAACCTCAATCTTGCGGACCTCAGTTGTGCCGTTCGGATAATCTATCGTGATCTCGTGCTCTCCACATGGAACACGATCGTAGAAAGCAGGTGTCTCTTTTTTGTCATCGCCTCCTAGCGTAACGTATGCCCAGCCGCCTGGTCGCAGCACACTTAACGCACCAAATTCTGGGAAAATGACGTTCAAAACAATTTGTTTGGTAGTCACCGTCCCAGTCCATGGACCGCATCGGCCGGCTACACACGCTCGTACACGGTAGTAGAGCCGGGATGCGTCACCCGGGGCATTTTGAATTCGAATTTTGGGCGCTTGCGAGCGCTCAAGCCGTCGCGTATAGCGTGGAAGGAATTCCGGCTCACTGGATTCATCTATGTCGTAGTATTCTGCGCCCGACACGGGCGACCATACTAGTTCGTAGGAACTATTCTCTAAAACCGTGTCGCCCGGGTCCGCTACTAGAGGAGCCTCTAGCATTACAAGATCGGTGGGTGGGCTTGCAGTTGTGCTGTTATCGCCCGCGGTATGATCAGACGCAGTAGCGGTCGCTATGTGATCCTTTGACCATGGCCCGCTTCCCGCAGCATTGAGCGCCCTTACGCGAAAGGCGATATCTCCCGGCTGAATTGCTTGAGGATTGTACAAAAATTCCGGCACATCGATACGCCCACACATCGTGTATTCCTGGCTGACGTCAATCTGTCTTAGCGCAACCTCGTATTCTCTGGCGCTAGATACAGCGCTCCAGCTAAGCGGCAGCACCCTATCTATCATGAACTCTTTCGGGCCGGAGATTTCCGGGGCGACTACAGGCCTGAGCAAGGTACTCTTTGGTTTTTGCACTGCTATGTCAATATAGTGTCCGGCAGCAGCTTCGAATGTCTTTTGTATTGGCTTTTGATAAGGGGCGAGTAATTCTAAAGTATGTTTACCCGATGGCAGAACGAATGTACATGGAGTTGTGCCAATGACGCCTCCGTAGGGCAGATAGCGGACCTCAGCGTGAGTATTCGAAGTGATTGACACAGTTATACTATCCGGTCGCATCTTGACTGTAAGCGATTTACCATCAAAAATGCGGTCCTCAGGTAAATATCCAGGTAGTGAGAAACAGACGCGCGCGCCGATGCCATCTTCCGGCAACGAGATACGGCCGAAGCCTATTTGTTGTCGGGATGGTACACGAATGACAGTTTCGGCTGGATTTGCTATAACGCTTATGAGGCCATTGCGGGTTGTCGAGACTTCTTTCGATTTCGGACTGGCCGGCTTGCTGTTTGAGCAAGACGCCACCAAGGCCAGACAGGCTAGCGCAGTAAGACCAATCACATTGGTTCGCATATTCGCTAACTCCTATATCGAAAAAGATACGATGCGCTCAGATCGATTCGGACACTTTCACATTGCCACATTCACTAGCGTACTTCAAGCGACTATTCATCGTTCAGGTAGCTCCTAGACCATCAGCAAAATTCAGACTAGCCGGGCTGCATGCAGCCCAACATTTTGGTAGTCTTCCACGGCTAACCGAGGGCCTTCCCGCGGACGTTGAAAGGAACATCCATGAAGAAGTGCCGCTTTACCTAGTAACAGATCCCGATGATCCTAAGTCACGCCGAAGCCGGCACTTCGTGGCGACGTTCTGACGCATGATGCAGGTTACTGTATAGACGTTCGGCTTGCGCCATGTCGACTACCTGCCGCCGACCGGTCCCGGCGGCAGGTGTCGCCCACTCTACTCCGAAGGTGTCTCGCCCCAGCAGATGCTCGGCACATCTGCAGCGTCCGGTGCTCCGACTCGGTCAGCAGCGCCGCCGGCTCCAGCGCCCCCTGCCGCTCGATCCACACGTACTTGCGCCGTCCGACCAGCTCCTCGCTGATCGGCACCTCGTAGGCCAGGGA
>JACZKN010000430.1 GCA_014859985.1 Candidatus Krumholzibacteriia bacterium
GTGGCAGGAGGGAGGCGTGCCCATCCCCACCTCCAACACCATGGAGAAGCCCATCTGCGTGGCCGACGGCCTGGGCGGCCTGATCGTCGTCTTCGAGCTCGGCAACTACAACGCGGGCGTCGGCGCCCAGCGGTACGACGCCCTGGGCCGGCCCCTGTGGGGACCGGAGGGCGTGGTCGTCGCCCACGACGCCGCGACCGCCCGGCGCACCCCCGTGGTGGCCGCGGACGGGCAGGGCGGCGCCTACGTCGCCTGGGAGGACGACATCCTGCCCACGGTGGACACCATCTACGCCCAGCACCTGCAGGCCGACGGAACCGCCTCCTGGACCGCCGGCGGGATCCCCCTGGTGACCGGCAACAACTTCGAGGTCAACAACGTGGCCGTCGCGCCCACGGCCGACGGCGGCGCCGTGGTGGCCTGGAGCATCTGGTTCAATCCGACCTTCAGCGTGCGGGTGCAGAAGCTGACGACGGCCGGCCCGATCTGGGCCTACGGCGGCGTGACCCTCGTGGGAGGCACCGACGGCATCCAGGTCGTGCGCGTGGCCGAACTCGTGGGCGGCCGCACGGTGGTGTGCTGGTCGAGCAGCCCCGTCGGCGAGGAGGAGGCGGTCTGGCATTCCGGCCTGGACGGGAGCGGGAGCGTGATCTGGTCGCCCAGGTCGGTCTTCGGCACGGCCGGGAGCGAGCGGCTCGAGGACGTGCTGGCCGACCCCCGGGGCGGCCTGTGGATATGCGCCAAGATCGACCTGGGCAACGGCGGGTTGGTGATGAACTACCTCCAGGAGAACGGCACCCGCCTGGACGGCGACGGCGTCCCGCCCTCGGACGCCGTGAGCTTCCAGAGGGACGCGAGGCTGGCCCCGGCTCCCGACGGCGTCTGGATCGCCTGGTACGACACCCGCGGCGGTGATTCCCTCTACGCGCAGCGGCTGTCCATCGGGCTGACCCCGCTGCTGGACCCGGCAGGGGTGCCGGTGGTCGACAGCCCCAACGACGTGGAGATGGGCGGCCTCGTGGCCGACGGCCGGGGCGGGGCGCTCGTCGCCTGGGAGGACCGCCGCTGGAGCCTCGATTTCGACGTCCTGGTGCAGAGGATCGACGCCGCGGGCCAGACCCGCTGGGGCGATCCGGGCGTCTGCCTGCGGCTGAGCCTGGATGACAGCGACTCTCCCACCCTGGCGAGCGACGGCGAAGGCGGCCTGCTGGCCGCGTGGATCGAGGGCTCCGACGGCTATCCGCGGGTCCACGCCCAGCGCGTGGAGCGTTCGGGCCACTGGGGCTACCCCGCCCCGGCGGTGGCGGAGATCGCCGACGTGCCGGCCGACCAGGGGGGCGAGGTGCTCCTGTCCTGGGACGCCAGCCGGCTCGACACCTGGTCCGACCTGGGGGTGGCGTTCTACACCGTGTGGCGCGCCCTGCCCGAGGAGGCCCTGGCCGGTCGCGAGCCGGTGGCCGACTGGCTGGACGCGCTGGCCCCTGCCGACGGCGCCAAGGCCGTCGCGGCGCCGGTGGTGCGCGCCGAGGCGTCGGCCCTGGCCGACACCTACTGGCTGCTGCTGGACACGCTGGACGCCTGCCAGCTGCCGGGCTACGCCGCCGTCGTGCCCACGCTGGCCGACTCCACGGCCGCCGACCCGGCGGACCAGGTCTTCCAGGTGCTGGCCCACGGCGTCGAGGCCGGCGTCTGGTGGGCGTCCGAGCCGGCGGTCGGGCGCTCGGTGGACAACGTGGCGCCGGCGGCGCCCGCCCACCTGACCGGCACGGCGAACTACCAGCCGGTGGGCATGGAGCTGCGCTGGGCCCGGGTGGCGGCGCCGGACCTGGCGGCCTACGTGGTGCACCGCGGCACGACGGCGGACTTCGTCCCGGGCCGCGCCAGCGAGGTGGCCGTGGTGGCGGACACCACGTGCTTCGATGCGGGCTGGGGTCTGGACGCCGACGCCTACTACAAGGTGGCGGCGGTGGACGTCCACGGGAACGCCAGCGCCTACGCGCTGCTGGCGCCCTCCGCCCTGTCCGCCGTGGGCGACGCGCCGCCGGCGCAGACGCGGCTGGCGGCCAACGCTCCCAATCCGTTCAACCCCGCGACCGTCATCCGCTACGAGGTGGGGACGGCCGGACCGGTGCGGCTGCGGGTCTACGACGCGGCCGGCCGGCTGGTGCGGACGCTGCTGGACGCGCACCACGAGCCCGGCCCGGGCGCCTCGCGCTGGGACGGTTGCGACGCCGCCGGCCGACCGGTGGCCAGCGGCGTGTACCTGTACCGGCTGGAGACGGCGGACCGGGTCCTGACCCGGCCCATGACGCTGCTCAAGTGATATGGAACGGCTCGTCGACCATCAGTCGTTTTCTCCTTGGCCCCGGGCGCCAACTGCACAGCCTGCGCTCATCGTCGGCGAAGCCGACGGTCGTCGGCTACGCTGGCGACAACTTGCGCCGGGCGGTGACCGCGTCGGCCGGCCCTGCGGGAGCAACGCTGCAGGTGATCGAGCGGATCCGCACCCACATCGGCGCGCCTGTCACGCCGCCGGCGATGCCGGCGGTATCATCCACCTGAAACGGACCGGGCGCCGCATCCGCTTCCAGATCGATCTGGACCGGGCCCGGGCCAGCCGACTCGTACTCAGCTCGCAGGTTCTCGCCCTGGCGACGAAGGTCGTGGACTCGCGCGATTGACCGCTGGCGCCGACCGGACACGGGCTGCGCACGGTCTTGTCGTCGGGCGCGACCTCTTGCGGATAGCCGTCGTTCGACGGTGAGCCCTACCTCCTCTTCCAGTTCCCGCCGGCCGCAGGATCGGCCGATGTCCATTCCCCGCGGGAGTTCCGCCGCGTGCGCGATGGCGAGCTCCGGCGTCTTGGAGTAGGTTGTATCGCCAATCACTGAAAACACGGCCCGGTACCCGCACCGAACGAAACGCTCCAAGTGATCGTACCGGTTTCGAGAACAGCACTCCCGATCCGTTCACCTGAAAGGAATCGACGATGTCGTACCCCCGTGGATTGCGGTATCTATCCCTCGCCTTGATCCTCGTTCCGGCGCTCTTCGCCTTCACGGCCTGCGATTCCGACAGCGAAAGCACGACCGGGCCCGAAACCCCCTCCGACCCGACCAAGGGGGACCTGGAAGTCTCCATCGTCGAGGTCGGCGAGGGAACGGACGCTGACGGATACACGCTTCAGATCGACGGCACTCCGGCCGCGATCCAGGCCGGCATGCCGCTGCGGGTCGATCAACTGGCTCCCGGCGCGCACACGCTCCAGCTCGAAGGCCTGGGCCCGGATTGCCGGGTTCTCGGTGCCAATCCCCGCGAGGTGACGGTGACGGCGGGTGGCGAAACCCGGGCGCTGTTCGAGGTCGCCTGTGGTGGGGATCTGGTGATCGGCCGGGCCGGCATCGGTCTGAGCGGCGCGTACGACCAGTACGATCCCCCGACGACCGTCGAGATCAGCGTGGTCTTCGGCAGTCCCAATCCCTTCGATGGAATCGTGCTGACTCCCGCGGATCTCGGCGTGGTGACCACGATCGATTCCGGCGCCAGCTATGATGCCCTGTTGGCCCTGTTGACCAACGGCGAACCGGACGTGATCGAGACCTGGTGCCGGGTGCCCGGGATTGCTGGCGTCGGCACACACAGGAGCGATTTCGACCTGCCGAGTTTCCTCTCGGACAGCGACTTCGCGGGCGCTTCGATCCAGTCGATTTCGATCCGCCTGGACCGCTACGACGTGGTCTCGTTCGGAGACGATCTCGGGTTTTCCTATGATATCGAGCTTTCGTTGCGGTTCCACGGCGATCCCCCGTCGACGGCGAGGGTACTCGGCTCCTTCGGCGGCCAACTGGAGGGGACGGCACCCATCGACGCGCCGACCGACAGTACCGCGGCGTTCTCTTTCGGGGTCGGGCTCGATCCGGAGACCGAGCTGGTGGTGGGCGACGTGTTCGACGGCGTCGCATTCGATCCGTCCGATCAGAGTCGGCGGTTTCTGGTCGGTGTGAACGATGATGCCGATTTCGACGCCCTGCTCGCCGCCCTGACCAACGGCGTCGACGACTGCCTGGGCTTCCGATTGTCGATCGACGTTGCCGAGGTCGTGCACTCCGGCTGTATTGCGGAATCCGAGATCGTGCACGTCGGCGACGGCCCCGACTTCGCCGGGGCCACGATCACCGGCGTTCGGCTGGTCGTCGAGGAATACGCTTTCGGATATGTGACGAAGGCGGGGGAGAAGTCCGAGGACTACTTCATAGATTACCGCCTGGAGGTGGTCGGGATCCCGGCTGCGGATCCCCTCCGATAGGTTCAGGAGCCTATTTGGTCGGTAAGCGATCGGACGCCCTATCAAGCCTGCTTCGCCACAGCGTCCAGACATCAAGACCACTTCGGCCGACTGAGCTCAGCAGCGCTTCGTTCGAGCGTTCGAGTGCGTCACGTGGAGAGCGCTTCGCTGCGTTCCGTAAAACATCCCGCAACGACTCGTCACCGTACTCCTCCGCCACGAAGCCAACTAATGAAGCCGATTGCAGGTACGCAAGGAGGACGTCGGTAGCGTCGCCGATGTCCTCCAACGCCGCCAGTTCGCACCAAGCGTACGGTTCACCTCCGGCCAGATGATCCCGCAGGGAATCGTCAATTCTCCCCCCTGGATAGCCGAAATTCCGCAGAGCATCGGCACCCAGGAGCGCCGAGACATAGACCGCGAAGCCCTCGTCCCACATCGCCGGCAGCAACCCGATCTGGTAGAGCGCGATGTGCGCCAACTCGTGGTAAGAATCAACCTGGATAGAATCGTTGAGGACTTCGATCACCGTAGTGCCGACGCCCCAACCCAATCCCCGGTGCCCGGTCTGCGTGAACTTGGTTGGCTCGTCTGGGTAGAATATCAAATTCACTGAATCCGGCGGTGTGACTTCGAGTAGATTGCACAGCACAGCGAAAGCCTGATGGCGACTGGCCAGGATCGAATCTATTCCAGCTGCCGCGACCGATCCGCGCCAAGCGTGGACACGGAGGGGGGCGCGGCTCCTACTGACATAATCTCCTACCGCAAGAAGGGCTTGCGGATCCGACGTCTGGCCGCTGAATGACGCAGCCGGAAACCACGCGACCAGTAGGGGAACCAGAAAGGCGGCCAGTACATATAGCTGGCACATGTAAGAAATTCCCAGTTCGAGGCGTCTGCTCATCCAGAATTCTCCGTGTATTATGGCTGTTTGATTCGCCCGTATTGCCTCGACACCTAACGTTTGGCTTCACCTGCAAGCGTGGCTGGCGCGGCCCTGGCCCCGCCAGGGACGTGACAGACGCGATTGACAGGTAGAAGCTCTTGTTAGGCAATCGGCCATCACTGCCAATGTTAGCGAATACTATTCAATAAGTTTGGCAAGTTCCTCAACAATTGCTTCCCCTTTTACACGATTTCCCTTGTCATCGATACCGACATAGAACCATTTGGTCTTTCCTGGCCGCAGGCAATTGCTGCCGACCCAATTTGATGGGTCGGAAAATTCATTCTCCGAGGTCACCGTCCCTCCGGGACAGGAATACCATTCCGCAAAGTCATTTTGCGTAAAAAATTTCTTCGTGAAATTCCCCAACACCCATCGGCCATTTTCCTCCATTAGGGAACCGAATTCCTGAATGGTAACCGCCGCTCCGGTAGACCGAACGGTTGTCTTAAAGGTCCACGTATATTTGTAGCCGCTAGCCCCTGTACTGTCCGCAAGGACCGTATCTGGTGTGTGAACAACTTCTAGCCCAATTGGGAGAGAGTCCAAGTCCAAAAGTTCAAATGGTAAAAGTTCCTCAGCCTCAGGTGTTTTTGAGCCGCACCCACCACTAAGGGCAACAAGCAGAGCCACAAACCCTAGATACATTTTCATAATACACCCTTTGATTTGCCTAACACCTTGGCGTCAAGCTGCGGGCGGTTCTGGCGCGGCTCATGGCTCTGCATGAGCCGTGACAGAGCCGACTGTCAGCTTGAACGGCTTGTTAAATATGACCTTCCCCCCAAAAACTGATCCAAGCCGGGTGTGGTTTTCCTGCTAGACTTCAGTCTGGGAGGCGACCATGCGTGCGAAGCGTTTTACCGAGGAACAGATCATTCGCATTCTGCAGGAGGGGGAGGCCGGGGCGTCGACGAAGGATCTCTGCCGCCGGCACGGGATCAGCGACCAGACGTTCTACCGTTGGCGGCGGAAGTACGGCGGTCTGGAAGTGCAGGATGCCAAGCGGCTGAAGGCCCTCGAGGACGAGAACCGGAAGCTGAAGCAGTTGCTGGCGGACCAGATCCTGGACAACCAGGCCCTACGGGTGATGCTCGATACAGCAAAAAAACTCTAGGGCCGTCGGACGTCAGGGAGCTTGTCCGCGCGGCCCGGTCTCAGCTCCAGATCAGTGAACGGCGGGCCTGCTCGCTGGTTGGTCTGTCCCGGTCGACGATGCGCTACCGCAGCGACCGCAAGCGCGACGACAGCACCCTGCGGGCCCGATTGAAGGATCTGGCCAACGAACGTCGTCGCTATGGCAGCCCGCGACTGAAGGTGCTGCTTCGGCGAGAGGGATTTACGGACAACCACAAGCGGATCGAGCGGATCTACAGCGAAGAAGGCCTTCAAGTGCGGCGCCGCAAGCGGAAGCGCACCGCGCGCGGCCGTCAAGTGAAGCTCGTCGAGACGCCTACGCGCCCGAACGAAAGATGGTCCATGGACTTCGTGAGCGACACGATCGCCGGCGGCGCTAAGCTGCGTTGCCTGAACATCGTGGACGACTTCACCCGTGAGTGTCCGCACATCGAGGCCGATCGTTCGCTGGGCGGCGAGCGCGTCTGCCGCGTGCTGGACTACCTGGCCTGGGAACGCGGCCTGCCTGAGGAGATAGTGGTGGATAATGGACCCGAGTTCACAAGCCTGGCGCTTGACCGCTGGGCCCATGAGAACGGCGTCGTGCTGCGGTTCATCGATCCCGGCAAGCCGGTCCAGAACTGCTATATCGAGAGCTTCAACGGGAAGTTCCGTGACGAGTGCCTGAACGAGAACTGGTTCGTCAACCTGGCCGACGCCAAGCGCAAGATCGAGGCTTATCGAGTCGACTACAACACCGTCCGGCCGCACAGCTCGCTCGGGAACCTGACACCCGAGGAATTCGCGGCTAAGCACAGAGAGCAGGGAAAACTAACTCGGGATGTGGTACAGTGAGTGGGGGAAGGTCAAATAGGTCATCGCTCCAAACTCCGGATCGCTGATTCATCCGGAACAGGCAGCCACTTTCCTTTCTCAACCAAGTACGTGCTATTGGCGCACTCGAAGAACCAAGTCACGTCATCAACGCTCTCGTGTCCATCGATATCCGCGAGCTTGAATGCAGCCAGTAGTAGTATTCCGGTACCATCTTCCCGCGGGTCGATACACCGATCGAGCTTCGCCCACGATTTGCGCTTTGGTGCTTGCCCAGAGTTCTGGAAATTCACGAACCAAGAGAACGGCGTGTCGTGCTCTTCGATCAGCGCTAGGATCGTTGCGCGGTTGCTCGCGTCCTCCGGCAGCAATTCCACGCCCGCGGCAAGAGAAACAACTGGATGTCGCAGCTTTACTGACTTGCCGGTCAAGGGATGCTCGCCATCCGCCTTCTTGTCCTCACGCACCTTGCCGATGTCGTGAAGTAGCGCCACGGGGCGGAGCAGCTGGGAATACGTAACGGGATCCTGACCGAGTGCCCCTAGTGCGGACACCAGCTGGCCGAAATACTTGTGGTAGTTGCCCGGCTGCGTTAGGAATCCAAGGTTGCGATGCACGGCTTCTAGGTGATCCGCGAGCGATACTCCCTCTGACGGATCATAGTGGCGATCCGGCATATCCTGAGCAGCACGCCACCAATCTGACTCCCGGATACTTTGCTCTAATGACATGGCAGGCCCTTCTGATGCCTTATCCATTTAACGTTCAGCTTCACCTGCGAAGCCGGGTTGGCGCGGCCCGTGCCCTGCACGGGCCGTGACAAGCCGGGTTCGTCGGGTGGAAGCTGGGGTTATGGGAGAATTTCTCGGTTCCCGACCCCAAGGTGCAGCCTCAGACGAACCCGCTCTATCAGTCTACTTCACGGCCCGGCCTCAAACAACAGCCTTGGCCGATTCCCCAGCCGCGGCCATGCCCAGGCCGCGCTGCGCACGACCGCCCGCCGGACGACAGCACCGCCTGTCAGCTTTCGCCCCATAGTATGCCACAGTTTCGCGTCATAGGGAGCCAGGCGTTTTCGCCCGATAGGGTGCCACCCGTTTTCGCGCGATAGGGTGCCACCCCGTCGCCGGCCCGGGAGCACCCCGACGGCACCCCGCC
>JACZKN010000431.1 GCA_014859985.1 Candidatus Krumholzibacteriia bacterium
CGCCGGTGCCGATGTCCTCGCCGAGGGCCCGCTGCACCAACTCCCGGGTCCAGGCCTCCCGGGGGAAGCCGTGGGGATCCGCTGCCGTCATGCCTCGCCTCCCGTCGCCTGGCCCAGGCCCCACTGGGCCTTCAGATCCTCGACCCTGTCGCGCAGTTCCGCCGCCTGCTCGAATTCCAGCGCGGCGGCGGCCCGTTCCATCTCCGCCTCCATCAGTTCGACGATGAGGCGCGGCTCGCCGCCCGCGGCGATCGCCACCTCCCAGGGCCGCGGCGCCTCGACCCGCCCGCGCTGCTGCCCGCGTTCGCCCGCCGCCAGCGTCGCCTGCATGATCTGCGCGCGGCTCTTGAGGATGGTGCGCGGCGTGATGCCGTGCTCGGCGTTCCAGGCCAGCTGGCGGGCGCGCCGCCGCTCGGTCTCGTCGATGGCCGCGCGCATGGACCGGGTCACCGTGTCGGCGTACATGATCACCTCGCCGTTGGCGTTGCGGGCGGCGCGGCCGGCGGTCTGGATCAGGCTGCGCGCCGAGCGCAGGAAGCCCTCGCGGTCGGCGTCCAGGATCGCCACCAGCGACACCTCCGGCAGGTCCAGACCCTCGCGCAGCAGGTTCACCCCCACCAGCACGTCGCTCTCGCCCAGGCGCAGCCGGCGCAGGATCTCGATGCGGTCCAGCGCGGTGATGTCGCTGTGCAGGTAGGTGACCTTCACGCCGGCCTTGGCCAGGTACGCGGTCAGGTCCTCGGACATCTTCTTGGTGAGCGTGGTCACGAGCACCCGTTCGCCGCGGGCCGTGACCACCCGGATGCGCTCCAGCAGCTCGTCCACCTGCCCCGCCGCCGGCCGCACGGTGATGGGCGGGTCCACCAGCCCGGTGGGGCGGATCACCTGCTCCACCACCACGCCGTCGGAGCGGGCCAGTTCGTAGTCGCCCGGCGTCGCCGAGACGAAGACCGTGGTCGGCATCAGCTCCTCGAACTCCGCGAACAGCAGCGGCCGGTTGTCCAGGGCGCTGGGCAGCCGGAAGCCGTGCTCGACGAGGTTCAGCTTGCGCGAGCGGTCGCCCTGGTACATGGCGCCGATCTGGGGCACGGTGGCGTGGCTCTCGTCGATGATCAGCAGCCACTCCGGGGGGAAGTAGTCCAGCAGGCAGGCGGGCCGGGTGCCCGGCTCCCGCCCGTCGAAGTAGCGCGAATAGTTCTCCACCCCGGCGCAGTGGCCGATCTGCTGGATCATCTCCATGTCGTAGCGGGTGCGCGACGCCAGCCGCTGGGCCTCCAGGACCCGCCCGGCCGCGTCGAACTCGCCCAGGCGGCGTTCCAGGTCGCGGCCGATGGCGTCGACCACGCCGCCCAGGCCTCCCGGCGCGCTGACGAACTGGGTGGCCGGGTAGATCACCGCGTCCGGCACCTCGCCCAGGCTGCGGCCGCTGAGGGGTTCGATCCAGGCCAGGCGCTCGACCTCGTCGCCGAACAGCTCGACCCTGAGGATGCGCTCCTCGTAGGCCGAGCGGATCTCCACCGTGTCGCCGCGGGCGCGGAAGGTGCCGAAGTCGGGCGCGACGTCGTTGCGGCGGTACTGGATGCGCACCAGGTGGGCCAGCAGGTCGTCGCGCTCCAGCACCTGCCCCACCTTCAGGCCCAGGCGGCTCTCGCGGAAGGTCTCGGGGTTGCCGAGGCCGTAGATGGCCGACACCGAGGCCACGACGATGACGTCGTCGCGGGCGAGCAGGCTGCTGGTGGCCCGCAGGCGCAGCCGCTCGATCTCGTCGTTGATGCTGGTGTCCTTCTCGATGTAGGTGTTGGTTGCCGGGATGTAGGCCTCCGGCTGGTAGTAGTCGTAGTAGCTGATGAAATACTCGACGGCGTTGTCGGGGAAGAACCCCTTCAACTCCCCGTAGAGCTGGGCGGCCAGGGTCTTGTTGTGGCTGAAGATCAGGGCGGGCCGGTCCAGCTGCGCGATCACGTTGGCCATCGTGAAGGTCTTGCCCGAGCCGGTGACCCCGAGCAGGGTCTGGCAGCGCTTGCCCCGCCGCGCCTCGGCCACCAGTTCGCCGATGGCGGCGGGCTGGTCCCCCGTGGGCACGAACGGCGCTTCGAGGCGGAAACGTCCCATGGCGCTACCGGTGCGCGTCGAGGATGATCTCCTGGCCCGGGCGCAGGCTGCGGATGTCGCGCGCCACCCCGTTCACGGAGACCTCGACGCCCTCGGTGCTGTCCAGACGCAGGCCGCAGTGGTCCTGGGCCCGCCAGTAGACCACCAGCCCCTCGCGCACGGCGTAGGCGCGCCCGGGCTCGACGCCCCGCGGAGGCAGCGCCGGGGTCGCGGCCCGATCC
>JACZKN010000432.1 GCA_014859985.1 Candidatus Krumholzibacteriia bacterium
GCGAACCGCGTCCTGCGGACACGGACACGCGGCGGCCGGGCCGCCGGATCGCCTGTAATAGATAAGAAGCCGGCGCGGGCGCTGTCAACCCGATTATTCCCCGGCACCGTCCGGCGGGGCGGCGCCGCCGCCGTGGCGCCGGCCCGCCGGACGGTGCCGGGGAATAATCGGGTTGACAGCGCCCGCGCCGGCTTCTTATCTATTACAGGCGATCCGGCGGCCCGGCCGCCGCGTGTCCGTGTCCGCAGGACGCGGTTCGCATCGACCGTTTCCCACCCCATCACGGTCCATTCCGATCCGCGCCCGAGTGCCGCAAGCCCCCAGGGGGAATCATCCGATGACCAGAGCGCGTACCATCCTGCCCGTCGGTCTGCTGGCCGGTCTGACGATCGTGGCGGTCTTCGCCGGCTGCCGTTCCGCCCACACCACCAGCGCCATCCTCTACATCGACGAGCAGAACTACGACAAGGCCGTCGCCGTGATCCACGAGGGCTTCCAGTACAGCGACAACGAGCCCGACGCCTACTACTACCTGGGCGAGGCCTACAGCCACCTGGGCGAGGAAGCGGTCCTGGTGGACGACTACCCCGAGGCCAAGAAGAACTACGAGCTGGCCTACGAGGCCTACATGCGCGCCCTGGAGCTCGACCGCGAGAACTACGCCGAGGAAGTGGAGAACTCGCTGCGCTTCAACTACAACAACCGCCTCGGCGACGCCAAGCGCGATTGGGACGACGGCTACTACGAGCAGGCCGAGGGCCATCTGCGCCTGGCCTACGCGGCCCTGCCCGACTCCACGTCACCGGTCAAGAGCATCGCCCGCATGAAGATGCAGATGTCGGCGCAGGACACCTTCGCCACCCGCAAGGACGAGCTGCTGACCGAGGCGCTGAACCTGCTGGACGAGGTGCTGGCCAAGGATCCCGAGGCCTACGACCTGCAGCTGGACAAGGCCAACGTGCTGGCCGGACTGGGCCGCAACGCCGAGGCCGGCGCCATCTACGACGAACTGCTGCGCGAGCACGGCGACGACCAGGCCCTGCTGCTGGAGATCGCCAACCTGGCCATCACCGACGGCGACTTCGCCCGCGCCGCCGACTTCTACGTGCGCATCGTGGACCTGAACGAGGCGGACACCGACGCCAGCAACGACGCCGCCAACGGCGACATGCTCGTGGCCGCGGGCACCTGGTACGCGGGTCCCCGCGTGGCGCGCTTCGAGGACGCCATCAAGGTGCTGGACCGCGCGACCTCCTACGAGGAGACGCCCCGCTCCAACACGATGCTCATGCGCGTGCGCACCTTCTACAACTACGGCAAGAAGCTCAAGGACGAGGCGACCGACACCACCGACCCGACGGTCAAGGCCGACCTCGCGGACCGGTCCAAGGCCCTGTTCCAGCGGGCGGTCGAGGTGGGCGTAGCCATGACGAACCTCTATCCGACCGCGGCCGACGGGTTCCTGTACCTGAGCATGGCCCAGGTGGAGCTGGGGGACTACACGGCCTCGGACGCCAATTTCAAGACCTACCAGGAGCTCTCGGGGGGCAGCGCCCAGTAGCCTGGACGCGCCCCGGCCGCCGGGCCGGACCCCACCCCGCGGGACGATAGAGTTTGGATGCGCAAGAGTCGGTTTGCCCGCTGGCGCGATTCGTGCTAGCATATGCGGACCAACCGGGACCTCCGGTCCCTTCCAGGTGATTCCAGGGGAAACAACCCGCGATCCATACCCAGGGGGCGTTCCAGCCCACCACCCCGCGTGGCCGCCGGCCCGCATGTTCGCCACACTCCGTTTCGCCGGATCCGGTTCGAGGAGAGACATGGACATCAAGGAACTGCAGGAGATGAACATCCACGAGCTCGTGGAAGTCGCCCGGGGCATGAACATCGAAGCCCTCAGCACCCTGCGCAAGTCGGAGCTTATCTTCAAGATACTGGAGGGTCAGACCGAGAAGAACGGACTCATCTACGCCGAGGGCGTGCTGCAGGTCCTGGCCGAGGGCTACGGCTTCCTCAGGTCGGCCAAGTACAACTACCTGCCCGGCCCCGACGACATCTACCTCTCCCCGTCCCAGATCAAGAAATTCGACCTGAAGACCGGCGACACCATCGCCGGCCAGGTGCGGCCGCCCAAGGACAACGAGCGCTATTTCGCCCTGCTGAAGGTCGAATCGGTCAACTACAAGGACCCGGAGACGGCCAAGAAGGTCACCCTCTTCGACAACCTGACGCCGCTGTACCCGGAACAGATGCTCAACCTCGAGCACAATGCCAAGAACATGACCACCCGGCTGATCAACCTGCTGGCGCCCATCGGCAAGGGGCAGCGCGGGCTGATCGTGTCGCCCCCGCGCGCCGGCAAGACCATGATTTTGCAGAAGATAGCCAACGCCATCAGCACCAACCACCCCGAGGTGCACCTGATCGTGCTGCTGATCGACGAGCGGCCCGAGGAGGTCACCGACATGGCCCGGTCGGTCAAGGGCGAGGTGGTCAGCTCGACCTTCGACGAGCCCGCCGAGCGGCATGTGCAAGTGGCCAACATGGTGCTGGCCAAGAGCCGCCGCCTGGTGGAGAACGGCATGGACGTGGTGATCCTGCTGGACTCCATCACCCGCCTGGCCCGCGCCCACAACTCGGTGGTGCCCCACTCGGGCAAGATCCTCTCCGGCGGCGTGGACTCGAACGCCCTGCAGAAGCCCAAGCGCTTCTTCGGCGCGGCCCGCAACATCGAGGACGGGGGCTCGCTGACGATCATCGCCACGGCCCTGATCGAGACCGGCAGCCGCATGGACGAGGTGATCTTCGAGGAGTTCAAGGGCACCGGCAACATGGAGCTGGTCCTGGACCGCAAGATCGCCGACCGCCGCGTCTACCCGGCCATCGACATCTTCAAGTCCGGCACGCGCAAGGAGGACCTGCTGATCCAGCAGAAGGACCTCAACAAGATCTGGGTGCTGCGCAAATACCTGAGCGACTACAACCCCATCGAGGCCATGGAATTCCTCATCGACAAGTTGAGCAAGACCAAGGACAACGAGCAGTTCCTGGGGGCCATGAACACCTAGGCCGGACAAAAAATGTCCTTGCCAACGGCCCCTGCCGGTATTTCCTTTTGTTTCCTTGATCCGGGTACGCGGTTTCAGGCAAGAAAAGGCAGCGGAGCGATGAAGCAGAAGATCCACCCCAAGTACATCGAATGCGAGATCAACTGCCTGTGCGGCAACGTGATCCATACCCGTTCGACCAAGGCGAAGATCAACGTCGAGATCTGCGCGGCCTGCCACCCGTTCTTCACCGGCCAGCAGAAGATCATCGACACCGCCGGCCGCGTGGAGCGCTTCCGCAAGCGTTACGAGGGCTCGACCTACAACAAGAAGTAGTCCGCGGCCTCCGTGGCGACGGCCCCGGCACCGCCGGGATACGGAGATTGGCGAAGGTGCCGGGGTTGACCATCCCGGCGCTTTCCTTTATCTAGCCCGGGCGACAGGCAGCGATCCCGCGGCCCCCGCGGGTCGGCCACCCCTTTGGCAACGCAGGTGGAGCATGACCGACCAGCAAGACGACCGCCGCCCCGGCCCGGGGCCCTGCCCCGACGCCCCGGACCAGGGCGAGGCCCGCCAGATGGACCTGGCCGTGGGCGGCCAGGCCCTGATCGAGGGCGTGATGATGCGCAGCCCGAAGTACCTGGCCATGGCGGTGCGCACCCCGGACAAGCGCATCGTGATCCGCAAGAAGTCCTTCCGCAGCATCGTGCGGAAGCTGCCGTTCCTGAACATCCCGGTGCTGCGGGGCGGGGTGCACCTGATCGAGACCATGGGCCTGGGCATCGACGCCCTGATGTTCTCGGCCGACCAGGCCTCCAGCGAGGACCGGCTGGACCAGCGCAAATCCTCCCTGAAGGACACCCTCCTGATGTGGGGGACGGTGGCCTTCTCGTTCGCCCTGAGCCTGGGGCTGTTCTTCTACCTGCCCATCCTGCTGACCGACCTGGTGGTGGCAAAGGAGCACGGCAGCGTGGCCTGGAACGCCGTGGACGGGCTGTTCCGGGTGGTGATGTTCGTCGCCTACCTGTGGCTGGTCAGCCGCCTGCCGGACATGGGGCGGGTGTTCATGTACCACGGGGCCGAGCACAAGTCGATCCACGCCTTCGAGAACGGCAGCACCCTGGACGCGGCCGGGGCCCGGCCCTGGACCACCCTGCACCCCCGCTGCGGCACCAGTTTCCTGTTCTTCGTGATGCTGATCTCCATCGTGGTCTTCAGCTTCCTGGGCCGGCCCGAGACCATCGGCGACCGGCTGGAGCGGCTGGCCTTCGTGCCCCTGATCGGCGGCCTGGCCTACGAGGCCATCAAGCTGTCGGGCAAGTACGGGCGCTCGTGGTTCGTGCGGCCGGCCGTCCTGCCCGGGCTGGCCCTGCAGAAGATCACCACCAGGGAACCCGACGACGACCAGCTGACGGTGGCCATGGCGGCGTTGCGCGCGGTGCTGACCCCCGAGGCCGACGGCTTCCGCGAGCGCGTGTACTACGATCTGCCCGACGCCGCGGCGCCGGGCCTGACTCCGGCCGCCCAGGGAGGCGCGTCGTGATCGAGAACCTGCGGTCCCTGCGGGAGGCGTACCGGGAGCTGGGCGACCAGCTCTCGAACCCCGCCTCCCTCAACGACCGGGAGAACTACCGCATGTTGACCCGCGAGCACTCCCGGGTGGGCAAGCAGCTCAAGGTGGCCGAGCGCTGGTTCCACTACCACGAGCAGGAGGCCAACAACCGCGCCCTCCTGAAGTCCGAGAAGGACCCCGAGGTCCTGGAGCTGATCCGCGAGGACCTGGCGGCCCTGGAGCCGAAGCTGGAGGAGGCCGCGGCCGCCTTCGAGGAGATCCTGCTGCCCCACGACCCCAACGACGACCGCGACGCCATCCTGGAGGTCCGCGCCGGCACCGGCGGCGACGAGGCGGCCCTGTTCGCCGAGGAACTGGCCCGCATGTACCTGCGCTACGCCGAGCGCCAGGGCTGGAAGACCGAGCTGATCGACGCCACCGAGGGCACCCAGGGCGGCTACAAGGAAGTGATCTACGGCGTCAAGGGCGAGGGCGCCTTCGGCATGCTGCGCTGGGAGAGCGGCGTGCACCGGGTCCAGCGGGTGCCGGCCACCGAGGCCCAGGGCCGCATCCACACCTCGGCCGTGACGGTGGCGGTGCTGCCGGAGGCCGAGGAGGTGGACGTCCAGATCAACGAGAGCGAGCTGCGCATCGACGTCTTCCGCGCCAGCGGCCCGGGCGGCCAGTCGGTCAACACCACCGACAGCGCCGTGCGCGTCACCCACCTGCCCACGGGCCTGGTGGTCCAGTGCCAGGACGAGAAGTCCCAGCACAAGAACAAGGCCAAGGCGCTGCAGGTGCTGCGCTCGCGCCTGCTGGAGCACGCCATCGCCGAGCAGGACGCGAAGATCGCCGCCGAGCGCAAGAGCCAGGTCGGCACCGGCGACCGCAGCGCCAAGATCCGCACCTACAACTTCCCGCAGAGCCGGGTCACCGACCACCGGATCGGGTTGACCGTCCACAACCTCGATGCCGTCATGGCGGGCGAGCTGGACGACGTCGTCGACGCCATCCAGGCCTACCGCCGCGAAGAGGCGCTGGCCGCCACCCGCGGCAAGTGAGCGCCCCATGAACGCCGACGTCAAGACCGTCCGCTCCCTGCTGCAGGTCACCGCCGGGTACCTGGAGGGCAAGGGCCTCGATTCGGCGCGCCTGAACGCCGAGCGCCTGCTGGCGGACGTGCTGGGGCTGACCCGCATCGAACTGTTCATGCAGCACGACCGACCCGTCCTGGGCCAGGAGCTGGACCGCTACCGCGAACTGGTGCGCCGCCGCGCCGGCGGCGAACCCCTGCAGCAGATCCTGGGCGAGACCGAGTTCTACTCCCGGCCCTTCAAGGTCGAGCCCGGCGTGTTCATCCCCCGCCCCGAGACCGAGCGGCTGGTGGAGATCGCCGCCTCGCTGGTGGCGCCCGGGGACCGCAACCTGCTCGAGCCGGTGGCGGTGGAGATCGGCACCGGCAGCGGGGTGATCGCCGTCTGCCTGGCCCTGGAGGTGCCGCGCCTGGCGGTCTGGGCCACCGACAGCGACCCCCGCGCCGCCGACCTGGCCCGCCGCAACGCCCACCGCCACGGCGTCGACGGCCGGGTCACCGTGCTCGAGGGCAGCCGCTTCGACCCGCTGCCGGAGCGCCTGCGCGGCGGCGTCGACCTGCTGGTGAGCAACCCGCCCTATATCCGCAGCGCCGAGATCGAGCAGCTGGACCAGGAGGTCCGCGACCACGACCCCCGCGGGGCCCTGGACGGCGGCGCCGACGGGCTGGTTTTTTATAGGGCCATCGCCTCGGGGCTGCCGACCTGGCTGCGACCCGGCGGCGTGGTGGCGCTGGAAATCGGCGCGGACCAGGGCCAGGATGTGGTCGGCGTGCTCGCTGTCTCGGGGATCGCCGAACTGGCCGTGCACCAGGACTACGCGGGCCGCGACCGCGTCGTGACCGGGCGCCGGCCCGCCAAGGAGGAGGGACCATGGACCGCTTCGTGATCGAGGGCCCGACGCGCCTGGAGGGCGAGCTGGCCGTGGGCGGCGCCAAGAACGCGGTGCTGCCCCTGATGGCGGCCGCGCTGCTGGCCCGGGGCGAGTCGCGCATCGACAACGTGCCCGACCTGCAGGACGTGCGCTTCTTCATGACCATCCTCGAGGGCCTGGGCGCGCACTGCGTTCTCAGCGACCACCGGCTGACGATCGACACCACCGATGCGGCGGGCCTCGAGGCGCCGTACGACCTGGTGCGCAAGATGCGCGCGTCGATCTACGTGCTGGGCCCGCTGCTGGCCGCCCGCGGCCAGGCCCGGGTCTCCCTGCCCGGCGGCTGCGCCTTCGGGCCACGGCCGGTGAACCTGCACATCGAGGGGATGCAGGCGCTGGGGGCCGACCTGTCGCTCGAAGGCGGGTACATCCAGGGGACGGTGCCCGGCGGGCGGCTGCGCGGGGGCGATTTCCGCTTCGAGCCCTCATCGGTGGGCGGCACCTGCAACGTGCTGATGGCGGCGGTGCTGGCTAGTGGCGCGTCCGTGCTGGAGAATTGCGCGGTGGAGCCGGAGGTGACGCAGCTGGCGGAGGCGCTGGCCGGGGCGGGGGCCAGGATCGAGGGGATCGGGACCACGACGTTGAAGATCCGGGGGGTCGAGGCGCTCGCTCCGCTCGCGCTTAGTGTCATCGCTGACCGCATCGAGGCGGGCACCATCATGGCCGGCGTGGCCCTGGCCGGCGGCCGGGTGCGGCTGACCGGCGTGGACTGCACGCATCTGCACCCTGTAACGGCCGTGCTGCGCGACATGGGCTGCACCGTCGAAGAAGGCGCGGGCGAGCTGCTGATCGCCTCTGACGGCCGGCCGGACCCCACCGAGGTGATCACCCGCCCCTACCCCGGCTTCCCCACCGACATGCAGGCCCAGGTGATGGCCGCCTGCTGCCTGGCCGACGGCACCAGCTTCCTGGCCGAGACGATCTACCCCGACCGCTTCACCCACGTCGCGGAACTGCAGCGCCTGGGCGCCGACATCCGTGTCGACGGCACCCGCGCCACGGTGTTCGGCGTCCCGCGCCTGGCCGGCGCGCCCGTGATGGCCAGCGATTTGCGCGCCTCGGCCGCCCTGGTTCTGGCCGGCGTGGCGGCCCATGGCACCACGGTGGTCAATCGGGTGTACCACATCGACCGTGGTTATGAGCGGATCGAGATGCGTTTGGCGGCGCTGGGGGCGCGGATTCGGCGGGAGCGGGGGTAGGGGCGCGGGGATTGCTTGTCGGATGGTGCCGTGGAGGGATGATATCATCCTTCGGCGGCAGAATTCCTCAAGTACAGGCCTCCCGGAACGGCCAGCGAACATGGACCGTGACGTGTCCTTGCAGGGGCAGGATCCGCACCAACCGTACCCACCAGGCGTCACTCCCGCGGCCTTGGCGGTGCACAACAACTTCGTTGCCGCGATGAACGCGCTGAAGCGGGATCTCCTGCGCAGCGTGCACTACCTGCGCGTGATCCAGGAGCGCCGGATCCACCGGGCGTTCGGCTACCAGAACATCTACGACTACGCGCGCGCCGCCGTGGGCTTCGCGCCCGAGCAGACCAAGGCGTTGCTGTCCCTGGGCCGCAATCTGGAGCGCTATCCGGAAACCAAGCAGGCCCTGGCCGAGGGCAAGTTGTCGTGGTCCAAGGCGCGGCTGATCGTGGCCAAGGCCCATCCCGCGGACGAGCGGGCCTGGCTCGAGACGGCCCGGGGCATGGCGACCGGGCGGATGCGGCAAGAACTGGCGGCTGCAATCCGGCCGCAGGCCGGGGGACCGGAATCGGCGCCGGTCGCTGACCCCGGCCTGGGGCAGCCGTCGCGGGCGATGCGGCCTGCGCAGCCTGAGCTGGGTGGGCGGGGAGCGGCCCTTGCGGCAGCGCCGGCCCCTGGACCCGAGGCGGAAGGCACCGAACCGGCGGCACCGGCCCCCCGGGACCTCGTCGTCAGCTACTCGCTGACCCCCGAGCAGTATGCCCGCTGGGAACGGCTCGCGGCCCTGCCGGGCGCGGCGAGCAAGGAGGAGCGGCTGCTGACCGGCCTGGCAACGCTGGGCCGTGGCGCGAGTGCGGGCGGTCCCGAATTCCTGCTGACCATCACCGAATGCCCCCGCTGCCGGGCCGCCGAACTGGTCACTGGGCGCGGCCGCTTCCCGGTCGAGCGACCGCTGCTGCTGGCGGCCCGCTGCGACGCCGTCATCCAGGCCGAGAACGGCACCCGCCGTGCCACCGTGCCGCCGCGCCTGCGCCGCCGGGTGCTGGCCCGCGACGGCTACGCCTGCCAGGCGCCGGGCTGCCGGCACACGCAGCACCTCCAGGTGCATCACCGGCTGCCGCGGGCCCAGGGCGGCCGGACGGTGCCGGAGAACCTCGTGACGCTGTGCGGACGATGCCACCGGGAACTGCATCGGCGGGAGGAGGCGCTGCGGGAGGCCGGGCGCGATCCGTGCGGGGGGTGAGGCTGGCGGCGGGCCGGCTGTGTGTTGTAGAATCGTGACTTGGCGGACGTTCGTCCGGCCGGGAGGGCAGCGCGACCCGCCGGGCCGGCAGGCGACGGGCACGTCGGACCTCGCGACACGGAGACGATGATGAACGCCAACCTGGTGATCGCCGCGATGGTGCTGGTTGGCCTGGCGTCCTCGGCGTCGGCGCGGACCTGGCACGTGGCGAAGGATGGCAGCGGCGACTATGCGGTGATCCAGGACGCGCTGGATGCGGCGGCTTCGGGGGACACGATCAGGATCGGGCCGGGGAGGTTCGAGGATTTTCGCATCTACCCGACGAACGGAGGCGATCGCGCGATCATCGCCAAGGTCAATGTGCCGGTGATGACGATCATCGGTGGCGGTTTAGAGGAAACGATTATCGGGCCCGTCGAATATTCATGGGCTGACCCGGAACCTCCGACAAGAGGTATCCACTTGATCGCGCAGCCGACATCCGGGGGGTTGCACGTTGAGGAGGTATCGGTCGAGAATCTGGTTGCTGGGATATATGTCGAAAACGCAGGGACGCTGTCGGTCGCCGGCTGCAATCTTCGGAATTGTCTCTATGGCATCAATGCCTTCGTTTCGACGTCTGCTGTTGCCTCGAGCTTCGAAGAGTGCGGCTTCGGCATGATCGTCAAATCGCCCGGTTCCCTCGCGACGGCAACAGATTGCAGCTTCACCTGCTACACTGATGGACATACCGGACTCCAGTTCCAGGGCGTTGGGACGGGAATCGCGCAGGGCTGCACGTTCACCGGGTGCATTGACTGTAATTGCACAGGGGTCGCGTTCTCCGGCGCAGGTGGCGGCGTCTATGATTGCCGGTTTGAAGGTCTATTGCGGCCGATCTACATGACTTCAGCTGCATACCCGGAGATCCTGCGCAATCACGTCACGACGGCGGGATTCTGTTTGTATAGCAATTCCGAGGCGTTTACCGCGGAAGGAAACGTATTCCAGGCGACCGGCCCGTTCCCTGTCCTGCAGCTGTACTCACGGGGTCTTCCTCACACGATTCGCGGCAACCACATCTTGAGGGGCACGGGATTGGCGGTCGAGATTCTCACCCACACCGGCCCTGCGGACTACCACCTCGACATGACCGGCAACTGGTGGGGCACGACCGACCGCGACAGCCTCGCGGCGTGGATTCACGACGGAAACGACGTGATGTGGCCGCCCGGCGGACTGGTCGAATGCACGGTTGTTTTCGAGCCGTTCGCCGACGCTCCCATCCCGGCGAAGAGGGAATCCCTGGGCGGCCTCAAGGCCCTCTTCCGCGGCCGGTAGCCCCATCGGATTTGCACCCTGATGCCGCCCATGGATGACACACCCGTCCAAGAACGGTCCGAGTTACAGCTAAAAAAAGTCCTCCGGCAGTGGCATCATGGGGGCGCTAACCCAACCCATGGCACCCCCGCCAGGAGGACTGCGTCCATGATACGCCATGCCAGCCTGTTCAACCAGC
>JACZKN010000433.1 GCA_014859985.1 Candidatus Krumholzibacteriia bacterium
GACCCGGCGCGGGACGACGCCCGCCGCCGCCTGGCGGAAGTGGCGGCGGCGGCCGCCGCCCAACCCGAGGGCCCCGAAGAAGGGGAACCGGCGACGGTGACCGGCACCACGCGCGAGGAGCGGGAACGCCGGCGCGCCGCCCACAAGGCCGAGTTCGCCCGATGGATCGAACGGATCGCCCGCGACGAGGAGGAGGCCGCACCGTGAAGCCGCGCGTGTTCGTGCTGGGCGGCCCCAACCTGGGGCGCCTGGGCCGGCGTGAGCCGGAGATCTACGGTCCGACCTCCTGGCAGGAGTTGGGGCGCCTGTGCGCCGGCTGGGCCGCCGACCTGGGCCTGGACCTGGAGTTCCTGCAGACCGACGGCGAGGGCGAGCTGGTGGGGCTGATCCACCGCGCCGGCGACCAGGGCCAGGCCCTGGTCCTGAACGCCGCCGCCTACACCCACACCTCGGTGGCGGTGCGCGACGCGGTGGCCGCCGTGGGCATCCCCGTGGTGGAACTGCACATCAGCAACCCCTCGGCGCGCGAGCCCTTCCGCCGCACCAACCTCCTGGCGGACGTGGTCACGGCCTCGGTCTGCGGATTCGGGATCGAGGGCTACCACCTCGCCCTGCAGGGCGTCGCCGGCCTCCTGAAGCGGTCCTGAATACGTTGCCATCGGGCGGTCCGCGTGTTATCAATGGGGCCGGTCGGACCGCCCGGAGGGGTTCCGGGCGTCAACGCGGGAGCGACTAACTTGGCCGATACCAGCGATTTCCGGACGGGCTTCACGTTGCGCTTCAAGAACCAGTTGTGGTCGATCACGGAATTCCAGCACGTGAAGCCGGGCAAGGGCGGCGCCTTCGTGCGCACCAAGCTCAAGAACATCAAGAGCGGCAAGGTCGTCGAGGAGACCTTCCGCGCCGGCGAGAAGGTCGATGAGGTGCGCCTCGAGCGGCGGGCCTTCCAGTTCCTGTACACCGAAGGCGACGACTTCGTGTTCATGAACACCGAGACCTACGAGCAGATCAACCTGCCCGAGGACACCCTCGGCGACGTCCCGCTGTACATCAAATCCAGCGACACCTGCACCCTGCTCCTGCACGAGGGCAAGCCCCTGAGCGTGGAGCCCCCCCTGACCGTGGAACTGGCAGTCAGCAAGACCGATCCCGGCGTGCGCGGGGACACCGCGCAGGGTGGCGCCAAGCCGGCCACCATGGAAACGGGCCTGGTCGTCCAGGTGCCCCTGTTCATCGAGGAGGGCGAGATCCTGAAGATCGACACGCGCACCGGGAAATACCTGGGCAGGGTGTGATCGGGGGTCCGTCCGGCCGCAGCGGAAAGGCCGAAATGGATATCGAAAAGGTCCGCGAACTGGTCAGACTCGTGGAGGAGAGCGGCATCGAGGAGCTCGAGGTCAGCCACGAGGACACCACCATCCGCATCCAGAAGTCGGCCCACGCCTACCTGGCGGGCCCGGCGCAGCCGGCGCCCCCGCCGGTCCACGCGCTGCCGGCGGC
>JACZKN010000434.1 GCA_014859985.1 Candidatus Krumholzibacteriia bacterium
GCCGCGGGGCGTGCGCGGGCCGCTGGCGGCGCTGCTGGTCGGGGCCGCGCTGGTGCTGCTGCCGACGACGCTGCACAACTGGCGCGCGTCCGGGACACCGGTCCTGGTCAGCGCCAACCTGGGCGCCAACCTGGTGACGGGCAACCGCGACCAGGCCGACGGCGTCTCGGCCATCCCCGTGGGGGTCGAGTGGGACGACCTGCAGCTGCGCAGCTTCCAGGCCGGCCATCGGGATCCGGCGGCCTCCTCCCGCTGGCTGACGGGGGTGGCGCTGGACTGGATCCGGATCCATCCGGGCCGCGCCGCCGAACTGCTGGGTCGCCGGGCGCTGGCCCTGGTCACGGGCTGGGAGCCCCGCAACAACATCGGCGCGGCCTGGCTGGCCGAGCGCCACGGCGTGGTGATCCTGCACCGCTGGTGGCCGGGCACCTGGCTGCTGCTGCCCCTGGCGGTGGTGGGCCTGGTGGCGGTGCGCTGGAACCGGGCAGCCGTGCTGCTGGCCGCGGTGGTGGGAGTGCAGGCCCTGTCGGTGCTGCCCTTCTTCGTCAACGCCCGCTTCCGCTCGCCGCTGCTGCCCCTGCTGGCGGTGTTCGCGGTGGCGGGGGTCCTGGCCCTGGTCGAAACGAGGCGCCGGCCCGGGGCGCGGACGTTGGTGCTGGCGGCGGTGCTGGCGGTCGCGGCGGTGGCGACCAACGTGGACTGGCTGAAGCTGGGCTCGCCCCGCTGGGGGGCCCAGGACGCCTTCAACGAGGCCCTGATCGCCCTGCGCGGCTACGACGGCCGCCCGGTGGACGAGCAGGCCGCCATGACCCTGCTGGCCGAGGCCGCTGACCTGGACCCCGCCTTTCCCGACGCCCACGAGCGCCTCGGCACCCTGCTGCTGCAGCAGTCCCAGACCCGGCTGGAGGAGGTCCGCCGCAACCTGGCGCAGGGTGAGCACGGCCGGGCGCAGGCCCAGGCCCAGGTGGTGCTGCGGCAGCTGGAGGCGGCGGCCGCCGCCCACGGGCGCGCCCTGGCCGCCTACAGCCGCTCGTTCAACTCCCTGTCGAACCTGGGGGTGGCCAACCTGCTGCGGGGCGAGATCCTGGCCGCGTTGGCGGCGGCTGCCGCGGCGGCCGGGGACGACGAAGCGGCGCCCCGCCTGGGCGCAACCGCCGTGACCGCCTACCGGGAGGCCATGGCCTGGTTCGACCGCGCCCTGGCCCTGAAGCCGACGGACCGCGCCGCCCAGGAGAACCGCGGCCTGGCGCAGCAGCGCGGGCAGGCCCTGGAGGCGTCAACCGCCGACGTCGCGCCGCGCTGACCGCCGTCCGCCGGATCGTCCGCCGGATTGCCCGCCGGATTGCGGCCGCCGCCGGCCGCAGCTACCATGCCTGCGAAACGCGCCGAGGCTGCGAACCCCTTTCGCAGCCCCGTTTTCGCCTCAGGGAGCGGCGGTCCTGCCCGATCGGGGCCGCCGCGGCGCCCGACGGGCATCACCCCGCTCAAGGAGCCAGGTCGATGAAGTTCCAGGCCCGACTCGAGAAGCTGCTCGCCGGCGGCAACGTCCACCGCAACCTCGCCCGCCCCGCCCTGATCAAGGCCTGCGTCGACAACGGCGAAGCCCTGGTCAGCGCCTGCGGCGCCCTGGCGACCTGGACCCGCCCCGAGTCCACCGGGCGCAGCCCCGCCGACACGGTCATCGTCCGGAGGCCCGAGAGCGAGCACACCATCGACTGGTCGGCGGCCAACAACCTGCCCATCGATCCCGAGACCTTCGACATGCTGGTGGACGATGCGCTGAAGACCCTGCGCAAGAGCGGCAAGGTCTACGCCAGCGACCGCGTGGTGGGCGCCGACGCCGCCTACGCCCTGCCGGTGACCACCGTGGCCAACAAGGCCCTGAACGTGCTGTTCTGCGACAACATGTTCCGGCCCGTGCCCAAGAACATCAAGAAGAGCATCTTCGCCGACCGGCCCTTCACCCTGCTGGCCTGCCCGGACCAGAAGCTGGACCCCGCGCGCTACGAGGGCCGCCTGCGCCTGGACCCGCGCCTGGGTCACACCAGCACCATGGTGATCGCCGTGGACTTCGACCGGCGCATCGGCGTGGTCTACGGCTCGTCCTACTGCGGCAGTTGCAAGAAGCTGCTGTTCACGGTGATGAACTACCTGCTGCCCGCCGCGGGCATCCTGCCCATCCACTGTTCGGCCAACGAGGGCAAGAAGGGCGACGTGGCCCTGCTGCTGGGCCTTTCGGGCACCGGCAAGACCACCCTGTCGGCGGACAAGAGCCGCGCCCTCCTGGGCGACGACGAGCACGGCTGGAACGACACCGGCATCGCCAACTTCGAGAACGGGTGCTACGCCAAGCTGATCGACCTGAACCCGCAGAAGGAGCCGGAGATCTACAAGGCCTGCTTCCACAAGGCCCCCTACACCCGGCACGGCGCCATCATCGAGAACGCGATGATGTACCCGGACGGCGAGTTCGACCTCTTCGACGACCGCCTGACGCCCAACAGCCGGGGCAGCTACCTGCTGACCGCCCTGGACAACATCAAGAAGAGCTCCACCGGCGCGCACCCGCGGACCATCCTGTTCCTGACCGCCGACGCCAACGGCGTGCTGCCGCCGGTCAGCAAGCTGACCCGCGAGCAGGCCATGCTCTGGTTCCTGATGGGCTACACCAGCAAGCTGGCCGGTACCGAGACCGGCGTGACCGAGCCCAAGAGCGCCTTCAGCCGTTTCTTCGGCGCGCCCTTCATGCCCCGCAACCCGGACGACTACGCCGACCTGCTGGGCAGGAAGCTGGACGAGCACGGCACCCAGGTCTACCTGGTCAATACGGGCTGGAGCGGCGGCCCCTACGGCGTGGGCTCGCGCATGGACATCATGCTGACCCGCGCCATGTGCGCCGCGGCCATCGAGGGCAAGCTGAAGGACGTCAAGTACGTCCAGGATCCGTACTTCAAGGTGTGGGTGCCGCAGTCCTGCCCGGGCGTGGACGACCCGAAGATCCTGCAGCCTGCGGCGACCTGGCAGGACCAGGCGGCCTACGCCGAGCGGGCCCGCAGGCTGGCCGGGGAGTTCGCCGCCCAGTGGCACAAGGCCTACGCCGACAAGAACATCGACGCGGCCATCGCCGCGGAGTGTCCGGGCCTGTAGACGGCGGCGTGACGGCCCTGAACGGGGCGCCCGGGCGGGCGCCCCGTTCGTTCCGGTGCACTGCCCCGGCAGGTAGCGGGCCACCGGCCGTGTGCGTATCATCCCCGCATCTGCCCTTCGATCCGTGGAAGCGGAAGGACCGCGACCCTGTCCCTGGAGTCCCGCCATGCCACACGACGGCCAGGACATGCTCGCGGGGATCAGGCTGCCGGCCAGCCTGGAGCCCGGCCTGCGGCAGGAGCTCGAGGCGGCGGCGCGCACCGTGCAGGTGCCGGCCGGCACGGTGGTCTTCCATCCCGGCGACGAGATGGAGACCTTCCTCGTGGTGGGCGAGGGGTCCCTGCGGGTCTACAAGGCCAGCAGCGAGGGCCGCGAGATCACCCTCTACTACGTGGGTGGCGGTGAGTGCTGCACCCTCAACATCCTCTGCCTGCTGACCGGAAGGCCGAGCCCGGCCACGGCGTTCGTCGAGTCCGACGTCACGGCCCTGGCCTTCCCCCGCGACCGGTTCCTGGACTGGTTCGCACGCTTCGGGTCCATGCGCGACCTGGTCCTGGGCCAGATGGCCGACCGGGTGCACTGCATGATGGCCCTGGTGGAGGAGGTGGCGTTCCAGCGCCTCGACCGCCGCCTGGCGGCCTACCTGCTGGCCGCCACCGACCAGGGGGGCGGCGATGACCTGGCCCTGACCCACGAGTTCATCGCCAAGGACCTCGGCAGCGTGCGCGAGGTCGTCAGCCGCCTGCTCAAGACCTTCGAGAGCGGCGGGCTGGTGACCCTGGGCCGGGGCCGGATCGCGATCCGCGACCGCGGCGGCCTGGAACGGGCCGGGATCTGACGCAGGTCCGGCGTGCCCCGCTAAAGTCCACAAAATATCTCCGAATATGTGACACCGGTCACTGACGCCGGTGCGGGCGTTCCCGTAGCTTGGTCCAAACTTCCCATTGCCAGGGACTTCAAGCCGGGAGGATCCATGCCGCGCCGCGCGTCGCCTCGCCGCCCCGCCTCGCCCGCCGCCGCCC